>PSRA01000051.1 GCA_003175695.1 Bacteroidota bacterium
TCGTATTCAATGTTTACACGCTTGGGGAAGAGTGCCTGCAGCGTCTGGGATTCAAACCCGAGCAATATTTTAACATGGATTGGAGCTTATTGGAAGCCCTCGGTTTCAGTGACAATCAAATCGAAGAAGCCAACGATTATGTCTGCGGAACCATGACGGTGGAAGGGGCTCCCTCATTGAAAGCCGAACACCTGCCCGTTTTTGACTGTGCCAACAAATGTGGTAAAAAGGGAGAGCGTTTCATTCATGCGCATGGCCATATCCGTATGATGGGCGCCGTGCAACCATTCATTAGTGGGGCCATCTCCAAAACCATCAATCTGCCCAATGAAGCAACGATAGATGAAATCGCAGATTCGTACATGCTGAGTTGGCAATTGGGATTAAAAGCCTGTGCTTTATACCGCGACGGATCTAAACTGTCGCAACCACTGAGCAACAAATCAGATAAGAAGAAAAAGAACGAAACAGCAGAATCAAGCCAGGATGTTGCTTCGACTTCCAATGTTACAGGATCATCTGAACCATTGGAGTCGAACATCGTGGACATGAGTAAACTTACGGTACAGGATCTGCTGGAAGAAGTACAAAAAAGAGTACAGTCTTCTCCTGATACCAAGTTGAAGCGTGCATTGGCTACCATTGTTGAACGCAGAACGCTGCCTGCTAAAAGACGAGGGTTCACGCAAAAAGCAAAGATTAACGGACAAGCAATTTTCCTGAGAACGGGAGAATACACAGATGGAACCGTAGGAGAAATTTTCATTGACATGGCGAAAGAAGGTGCTACCATGCGTAGTATGTTGAACTGTTTTGCCATCTCCATCTCTATTGGTTTGCAGTATGGCGTTCCATTAGAAGAATTCGTTGAAAAATTTGTTTTCACCCGCTTCGAGCCATCTGGCATGGTAGATCATCCGAATATTAAGAGCACAACTTCTATTGTTGATTTCATTTTCCGGGTACTGGCTTATGAATATTTACATAGGACGGATCTCGTTCATGTGCTGGACAGTCCTGAAGTAATGAATACAGGCCATGATGATTGGGATGAAATTCCAACGCCGTTGGAATACGACAAAAAAACGCCTGAATTAAGTGATGTAAGAGTACTTGCAAAAGCATCGGGCAGTCCTGCTCCCCAGGCATCAAAATCCCAAAAATCAACCAGTAATAAATTAGAAGGAAATCTTGATGCAGTAAATGCAGCTGCTAAGAGCATGCAAAGTGATGCTCCGGCCTGCAATACTTGCGGTCATATCACCATCAGGAGTGGCACCTGTTACAAGTGCCTGAATTGTGGAAATAGCATGGGCTGCAGCTAATCAAAAACTAAATTCAATTGATAAAATAACTTTGGACGGTTTTACTTAAACTTCACATCCGCGCATGTCTATGCGCGGTTTTTTTTTCATCCGACGTGGCAGAAGAAATTTCCTAATACGGGAAAAATTCCAAAAAATACCTCCTAAGCGTTACCACTAATTTCACCTCGCTTGGCAAGGAAATTGATATATTTTAAATGCAATTTACTTGCAGTTTTCCCGTTTTATTTCCGTACCATCCTAAAATGAAAACCATGAAAAAAATCCTTGCTCTAGTTCTGTTGCTTGTAGTACTTTATTCGTGCAACCGTTCTGTTAGTCCGTCTGATGCAGCATCACATCACTATAGCCGATGCCATTCAGTCAGGTAATCTAATCCTATTTGAAATTCCATTTCTGGTTCATTGAATATCTAATCATCATTTGTCTTCTTTATTTACCTTGTGCAGAATAAGTCTGTCATGAAGAAGCTACTGATGATTTTTTCTTTTTCACCTTTTTTGCTTTCTTCCTTCGCTCAAGTTCCATCTCATAAAATCATTGCCGGACCTCTTTTAGGGCAGGTTGAATTGCGCACGGCAGCAATTTGGATACAGGTAGATTCCTCAGTTAGAAAACTGGCGATAAAATATTGGAAGCATAATGACAAAGATCGCAGTGTCACCCAAGCCTTCAATGGCGAATTAGGTATGGAATTCAATCCGGTTACTTTCCAGGTTGGCGGGTTGGATATGAATACTCAATATGATTACGATTTCATTGTGGATGAGAAAACTTCGGGCAATATCGCTTCTTTTAAAACTAAAGATCTTTGGCAATGGCGAAAACCAGCGCCGGATTTTAGCTTTCTTACCGGCAGCTGCGCTTATTTTAACGAACCCGCGTTTGACCGTCCCGGGAAACCTTATGGTGGAGATTCAACCATTTTTGAAACCATGGCTAAATTCCCTGCGGCATTCATGTTGTGGCTAGGTGATAACTGGTATACCCGCGAGCCCGATTTTTTGAGCGGGTGGGGTTTATGGTATCGGGCGAGTCGGGATAGAAGCCTGCCCGTTTTGCGAAATTTTCTCAAATCAATGCCACAATACGCGATTTGGGACGATCATGACTTCGGACCGGACGATTCGGATGGTAGCTACCATCTCAAAGACATTTCCCGGAAAATATTCATGAGTTATTGGCCCAATCCTTCCTATGGCGAGAATGGCAAGGGCATCTATACCAAGGTAAGTTATGGAGATGTAGATTTATTCCTGACTGATGATCGATATTTCAGGAGCGCAAATGACCTCAGAGATTCAATCGATGGTAAGCCAAATCCGAACAAGCATTTTTTTGGGAGGACGCAATTGGACTGGCTCAAGAATGCGCTGGCCTACAGTGAGGCACCGTTCAAACTTATTGCAATTGGAAGCCAGGTACTCAATCCGATCCACAAAGAATTTGAAAGTCTGAATCGTTTTTCCGCAGAATATACCGAGTTGATGGATTTTTTGAATGCACAAAGAATCGATGGTGTTATTTTTCTTACTGGCGATCGCCATCACAGTGAAGTAATTAAGGCCGATCGCCCCGGCAATTATGCATTGTATGATATAACTTCATCTCCCTTAACCAGTGGGGTAAGCAAGGTTTCGGGCATAGAAGTCCAAAATCCCGCACGCGTTCCCGGTACCCTGGTTGAAGAAAGGAATTTTACACGGATCACCGTTTCCGGAAATAAGGGAGAAAGAAAGATCCAGGTAGAATTTATCGGGCTCCATGGAGCCACCCTGGCCAATTGGTCAGTAAATGAGAGGGAGTTGAAACATTAATTATTTAACAGTCCTGGATCAGGATTTTAAGTCCGGATTAAAGATTAAATTCAAAATCGATTCAGCCATATTTTAAAAGCAACCAAATGACGATACATTTCGGCTATGAGAAAAAGCAGGTGCTGCAAGCTTTGCGATATCATTTCATAACAAGGCCTGAGATCAAAATCCTTTTGATTGTGGTCAATGTGTTCACTATACTCTCTGCTGTCTTAGTGTACCTTCACAAAATTCAACCGCTTTCTTTTCTAATATTTTCTTTTCTCTGGTTTATTCTGTTACTGACGATCTGGAAAATTTTGCCTTCAGGTATTTACAAAAAGTCGCAGACCTTCCGCGATCATTTCAGCATGAATTTCGAGGACAAAGAAGTAGTCCTGGAGACAGATCGGGGGTCACACGCCTGGCAATGGAAAGATTTCAGCACTTTCCTGGAAAGTCCGTACTTCTTCCATCTTTATTTTAATAGCCGCTCATTTTTTCTTGTTCCAAAAGATGCATTCAAAGACATTCCCGAATTGCAGGAAGCGAGGCAGTTGCTGAGGGAGAAGATTAAGAAATAATATTCCGCTAGGCATAAAGTGATAGATTCACTATTTAGGCTTGTACTTCGTTTCATTGAATATCTTTTTCGGATCCATTTTCATCAACATGGCCGGTGTCAGGTCGGGATTTTCTGAAGCATATTTTTTGACGATTTGCCAGCCAACCCATTGACCGATATTTCCCGGAGAACTATCAGGCATTCCTTGCGTATGCGGCGCATCCCCTATATAATTTTTGATCAGATCCGGATCTATGGTGAACAAGTCAGATTGCAGGAAATAATTCCAGATCAAACCTTCGTTCTCTTTGGCCCAATCTGTTTGTTTTTGGGTGAAACCTGTTATCAAAGTATCTGCGACATCGGGCATAAATCTATTGACCAGCCACCAATATTTTCCTTTCTCTATCATTTGCTCAATTAGTGGCCTGCTTCCGCTATTATCAGGAAAAATATCTTCGGCTATTGCTTTCATTGAATTAGGTGCAATAAATGCGGGTTCAAATCTTCGTGAAATATATTCAGGAAACAACTCTTGTCCCCGCACAGATCTGTAAAAAGAAAGATTTTTTCCTGCGTACAATTGAAGTCCTATCGCCAAAGTGAATTGTGTCATGGCTATACCAGGTGCATCAAAAGGTCCTATGAAGGCTACCACCTTGGGGGGTAATTGATAATTGGGGAAATAATACTTTACATGTTTGAATCCATCTTGTAATTCTTTTTCGAGCCAGCCCAGGTCTTTGAAAAGCGGCGCGATGGAATCTCTCACCGGCAGATAACTGGACAAAAAAGTTCTGGTGGCCAGGATGGCAGTTTTATTAGTATCTGAAAGAGGTCCGGCGCCAAGTATGTTCGCCACAAAATCAAAAGTGAAATAGGGATAACGAGTGTTGAGCTCGTGCAGCCCCCTTAACACATCATTCGAATCAATCTCAAAAAATGCATGGTCAAATCGTTCAATCGTTACCGTCACTGGAATAGTTGAGACATCCGGAGCGTTGCGACTGTGCCCGCAGGAAATGATGAGCGAGCAAGCCAACAAAAAGGCAATCAATTTCATGTGCTTTACAACGTCGTTTAAGGTAAAATAGTACGGGTTGTCTTCCATTTAACAGACTCGCAAGATAGCTATTGTGAGGCATTGACTTACATTTGCTGCATGAAAGTGGCACTAGTTCAACAAAATTACCACATTGGAAATTTTGAATCGAATACGGCAAAGATCCTGGAAGGCATTAGAAGGGCAAAGCAGGAAAATGCAGACCTGATCGTGTTTTCCGAGCTAGCCGTTTGCGGTTATCCACCACGCGATTTTCTTGAATTTGAAGATTTCATTCTTCAGTGCTATCATGCCATTGATATTATTCGCGAACAAACCGATACAATTGGAGTCATTGTCGGCAGCCCGGCAAGGAACCCAAATCCACAAGGCAAGGATTTATTCAATGGTGCCTGGTTTCTCCATGAGAAACGAGTAAAATCAGTTATACATAAGACCTGTTTACCCAATTACGATGTATTTGATGAGTACAGGTATTTTGAGCCAGCCTACGATTGGAACGTAATCAATTTCAAGGGGAAAAAAATCGCGCTGACAATTTGCGAAGATATCTGGAACCTCGGAGATAATCTCATGTATCGCATTTGCCCGATGGATATCCTTATGAAACAGGAGCCGGAGTTGATGATAAATATTTCTGCCTCTCCATTTGATTATGATCATGATGAAGACAGGAAGGAAGTAGTGCGCGCAAATGTGTTGAAATACAAGTTACCCATGCTTTATTGTAATGCCATTGGTTCCCAAACGGAAATTGTCTTCGATGGTGGGAGCGTGGTGTATGATGCAGAGGGAAACCTGGTTAGGCAGTTGAAATTATTTGAAGAAGATTTTGCTGTTATTGAATTATGTGACAGCGATCTGAATCCAAAGGATTCCCGGGCAAGTATTTCTGAACCTAAGGAAGCTGCAGTCTTTGACAGAGAAATGCGTGTTTCAAAAATTTCGGATCCGGAAAAAATAATTGACTACCTGGTGGCGGAAAAGAACATCCGCGAAATTCATGACGCACTCATTCTCGGCATCAGGGATTATTTCTACAAAATGGGTTTTTCGCAGGCGATCGTGGGAAGCAGCGGAGGGATTGACAGCGCTGTTACATTGGCGTTAGCATGCGAGGCACTGGGAAAGGAAAATGTCCGCGCCATTTTAATGCCCTCGCAGTATTCAACAGGGCATTCCGTTCATGACGCGGAACAATTGTCAAAGAATCTCGGCAATCCATATGATATTGTTCCGATTCATGACGTGTATGAGTCATATCTCCGTGCGCTTGGTCCGATATTTAAGGGTTTACCATTTAACGTTGCCGAAGAAAATATTCAAAGCCGGACCCGGGGGAACCTGCTTATGGCGATTGCAAATAAATTTGGTTACATATTATTGAACACTTCGAATAAGAGTGAATTGTCGACCGGGTATGGAACGCTTTACGGCGACATGGCCGGTGGCTTGAGCGTTCTGGGCGACGTATATAAAATGCAAGTATACGCGCTGGCGAAGTTCATAAACGAAAAGACTGAACTTATTCCCGCTAATATCCTGTCTAAAGCACCTTCTGCTGAGTTGAGGCCCGATCAGAAGGACAGTGACAGCTTGCCCGAATATCCGATCCTGGATAAGATACTTTATCAATACATAGAAAGAAGACTGGGTCCAAAAGAGATTATTGCCATGGGCATTGACGAGTCACTGGTAAGAAGAATATTAAGATTGGTGAATACCAATGAATATAAGCGCAATCAATTCTGCCCCATTATCCGGGTCAGCTGCAAGGCTTTTGGTGTTGGCAGAAGAGTTCCGATAGTCGGTAAATACCTTTCCTGATTTGGATTCGCCTGGTTTGGTTTTGATTTCTTATTGTTTGGTAAAGGTTTCTGTTGTAATTCCCGAAATTCCGTTGAAGGTAACGTTAGTCGTCAGAACCAAAACATGTCCATCAAATTTTTGGATCGTATTGACCGTAGAATCAATGGTCAGGGTGGTTCCTGAGAGAGCCCAGGTACCTGTATGATCTCCAGGGGGCACACATTTTGTCCCGGCATCCACGTATTGATAAGTCAAATCTGTTTTTAATACATACTCATCATCACGTTGACACGTTTTTAAGGAGTCAATGATATTTTGAGGTGGAAAGGGGGCGACCGTTGCTGTTAAGGCCGTTATCGTATAAGTGCCGGCCAGGTTTTGTACACTGATGGAACTGCTGCTATTTGAGCTTTTTTTGCAAGATGCAACTAGGGCCAGAAAACAAATTGCAGCTGGAATGAGAACAATTGGACTTATAGTCTTTTTCATAGTAGAAATTTTATGGAACTTCATCTGTAAAATTAACTATTATGTCGCTTCTTTATTGTACGAGCGGCGCATTAACTAAATAAATTGTTTAGACTGGCAAGCTACTTGCAATGTGAATTCGTATTTTGCGACATTAATTTTTCTCTATGGTATATACGGCTGAAGACATCAAACAACTAAATGAAAAGATTCAATATCACTGTGCGTTTATAGATCGGATACGTGATGAAATTGGAAGAGTCATTGTCGGACAGCAATATATGCTCGACCGTCTCCTGATTGGACTTCTCAGTAACGGCCACGTGTTATTAGAAGGTGTACCCGGCCTGGCAAAGACCCTGACGATTAAATCCCTGTCACAAACTATCCGGGCTAAATTCAGTCGTATACAATTCACGCCGGATCTGCTTCCTGCGGACGTGATCGGAACCATGATTTACAATCAGCAACGTAATGAATTTGTGGTGCGAAAAGGGCCGGTTTTCACGAATTTTCTCCTGGCCGACGAAATAAACAGGGCACCGGCCAAAGTGCAAAGCGCCTTGCTGGAAGCCATGCAGGAGCGGCAAGTGACCATTAGTGAATCCAGCTATAAATTGGAAGAGCCATTCCTGGTACTGGCAACTCAAAACCCGTTGGAACAGGAGGGCACCTATCCATTACCGGAAGCTCAACAGGATCGATTTATTATGAAAGTAATCGTCGGGTATCCAACCAAGCAGGAAGAGCAAATGATCATCAGGCAAAATGTGCAGGGAATGTCGCAGCCCGATCTTGAACAGGTTGTTTCCATCCAGGAGGTGATGCAAGCCAGAGACCTGACGCGGAAAATCTATATGGATGAAAAAGTGGAGCATTATATTCTGGATATCGTATTTGCAACGCGTACGCCGGAGAAATACAAATTGGATAAATTAAAGCCTTTAATTGCTTACGGAGGTTCCCCTCGGGCCAGTATCAACCTGGCATTGGCTGCAAAAGCAAATGCATTTCTAAATAAACGCGGCTATGTAATACCGGAAGATGTGAGAACAATTTCGAAAGATGTTCTGCGTCATAGAATAGGCTTAACTTATGAGGCAGAAGCTGAGAATGTGAATGTTGAACATGTTATTGACGATGTATTAAAAGCAATTCAGGTACCTTGAATAATTATTTCACGCAAAGACGCAAATGAAGTGCAAAAGTAGCACGGTGCCTTCCTTTGCGTCTTTGCGTGAAACCTCTCACTTATGCTAACAACAGCCGAAATACTAAAGAAGGTAAGAGAACTTGAAATAAAAAGCAAGCGTCTCACTCGCCACATCTTTACTGGTGAGTACCATAGCGCATTTAAAGGCCGTGGCATGAGCTTTCGTGAAGTGCGCGAATATTATCCTGGCGACGATATCCGTTTCATAGATTGGAATGTCTCCGCGCGATTTGGTCATCCTTTTAGCAAATTATTTGAAGAAGAAAGAGAATTGACTGTGATGCTGCTGGTTGACGTCAGCGCCAGTTCATTATTTGGAACCGTGCATGCAAGAAAAAAAGATTTGATTACAGAAATTTGTGCAGTGATGGCATTTTCGGCAGTCAACAACAATGATAAAGTAGGTGTAATATTTTTTAGTGATAAGATCGAACGGTATATTCCGCCCAAAAAAGGAAGGGAGCATGTATTGTACATTGTGAGAGAGTTGTTGACGATTAAACCTGCGCGGACAAAAACGAGCATCAGTGACGCTATCCGTTTTTTCAATAATTCTACAAGGCAAAAAAGCATTGCATTTATTTTAAGTGATTTTATTGATGAAAGATATGAGGAAGCACTTAAAGTAGCGGGCAAGAAACACGATGTGATTGGTATTAAAGTGTATGACAAAATGGATATGCAGTTACCGGAAGCCGGATTGCTTGAAGTAGAAGATGCCGAAACCGGAGCCATTCAATGGGTAGACACTAATGACTATCTCGTCAGAACAAATTATCAAAAATCTTTTTTCGCTTTCACTGAACGATGCAAGAGTATTTTCTTAAAAGCCGGATGCGATTTGCTTCACATGAGAACCGATGAGGATTATGTCAAGATCCTCCAGAAATTTTTCGTAGGAAGAAACAGGCCGGCATAATTCATGATCTCTAAGCCATTCCATATAGTTTCCATCTTTTTGTTGTTCCATGCAACAATCGGTTTTTCCCAGAATAACCCAACTGTCAAAGCTTCTGTAAACAAACATGAAATTCTGATCGGTGAGCCCGTGGATCTCAGGTTGGAAGTGAACATTCCACCGCAATCGCATCTTGCGTGGCCCACTATGGACTCAATACCGCATTTTGAGTTCCTGAAAAAAGGAGAAAAAGACTCTGTCGAATCGACCGAGGGCAAGTCCTTTGTCCAACATTTTACGCTAACCAGTTTTGATTCAGGTAGCCGGACGATTCCGCCCATGTCATTTACAATAGACGGCCATAAATTTTCAACTGATTCGCTGGTTGTCGAAGTAGGATTTTCAAAATTTGATCCGAAGCAGGACTACCACGACATAAAAGATATTATAGACGTAGAAAATCCGGGTACCAAATACATTATTTGGATCCTGGTAGCAGTCACCGCTGCATCTATGGGTTTGCTTATTTATTATATCGCTAAGACACAATTTGTCATTGAACCTGTGGAAGAGGAGGTGCCGGTATCCCGGTTATCTCCTTTTGATGAAGCAGTTCAATCTCTTAAAGAGCTGCAAAAGCTAAAATTGCCCGAAAATGGCCAGGTTAAGATGTATTATACCCGTCTGAATGATATCTTGCGCCTGTATGTTTTACGAAAGTTTCAAATTCATAGCCTCGAGAAAACAAATGAAGAATTGATCATGCAATTGGGCGAAACTAAGTTGACACGGGATGAATTTTCTCACCTGGCTTCATCATTGAGAATGAGTGATTTTGTCAAGTTTGCGCGTTACCTGCCTGACCCCGAGGAAAATGAAAAGAATTTTGTTGTAATTGAGTCATCCATTCACCGGTTAAATGAAATTGAAAATTAAGTGATTTACGATTGGCTCCAACATATCAGCTTTGCATATCCTGTTTTCTTTACATTATTTGCTATTGTACCGTTGCTTATATTTTGGTATGTGAAAAGAGGCCGCCAGAGAAATGCAACGGTGATCGTTTCTTCCTTAAAAACACATGCTGAATTTCTGTCCTGGAAAAATATCCTGCGGCACCTGATGTTCGTATTTCGTTTGATTGCTATCAGTTGCCTGATTCTGGCGCTTGCAAGACCCCAGTTCAAAAATGAGCAACAACAAACCAATGGGGAAGGGATCGATATTGTGCTTTGCCTCGATATCAGCGGCAGTATGCTTGCGCAGGATTTTACACCCAATCGAATGGAAGCGGCGAAAAATGTAGCTTCAGAATTTATCGATGCAAGACCTACTGACAGAATAGGACTTGTTATTTTTTCGGGAGAAAGTTTTACCATGTGCCCTTTGACCACTGACCGGTCTGTGCTGAAGTCCCAACTCTTCAATGTTCAAAGCGGATTGCTGGAAGATGGCACGGCCATTGGATCAGGGCTTGCAACAAGTATCGAAAGGCTGAGATCCACTCCATCGAAAAGCAAGGTGATCATTCTGTTGACTGATGGTGAGAATAACGGAGGACTGATCGACCCCAATACAGCTAAAGAAATTGCAAAATCTGTGGGCGTTCGAGTGTATACGGTGGGAATGGGAACGGAAGGATTTGCTCCGGTTCCAGTGCAAACGCCTGCCGGCGTAGTGATGCAGCGGGAAAAAGTGAGCATTGATGAAAAGCTATTGACTCAAATAGCCAATGAAACAGGTGGCAAGTATTTCAGGGCGAAAGACAATGAAAGCCTTAGCGCGATTTATAAAGAAATCGACAAACTGGAGAAGTCAAAGATTGAAATCACCACTTCCACCAAATACAGTGAACAGTTTTTCCCATTCGCTCTCATTGCTGCCGGATTACTCGCACTTGAATTGATTTTACAATACACTATTTTCAGAAAGTATCCTTAAACGGCTATTTTTGCGCGGACATTAGTACGCCGTCTTTTGAAATGCCAGACATGTTCGTCCTACTCCAAACAAAAAAAATCCCGCTTTATTTATGAAAGGCATTGTTTACAAATCGACAGGGATCTGGTATATCGTTAAAGATGAAAAGGAAGCATTCTGGAATGCACGAATCAAAGGAATTTTCAAAATAGATGAGATAACTTCTACCAATCCACTGGCCGTAGGAGACGAAGTGGAGATGGAAGCTGAAGGTGAATCGAAAAAAACAGCCTTGATCACGGCTATTGGCGAAAGGAGAAATTATATCAACCGCCAGGCGCCCTCTAACAAATTACAACATCACATTATAGCAGCAAATATCGACCAGTCCTTAATGATTGCAACCTTGAAAGATCCCAGAACCTCACAAGGATTCATAGACCGTTTCCTGGTTGCTTGCGAAGCATATCATGTTCCGGCCATTGTGGCAATTAACAAAGCGGACGTCTATAGGAAAAAGGAAATGGACAAATACGAAGAGTGGCAGGAGATGTATCAAAATGTAGGCTACCAAATCTTACTATTCAGTGTGAAGACAGGGCAGGGAATGGATCAGTTGAGATCGATGCTGCAGAAAAAAACGACACTGATCAGTGGTCATTCTGGTGTTGGGAAATCTTCATTCATCAATGCTATAATTCCGGCCATGCAGTTAAAAACTCAGGACATCAGCGGATGGAGTGGTAAGGGAGTGCATACCACTACGTTTGCCGAAATGATTGATTTGCCGGAGCCGCAAAAAGGGAGAATAATTGATACGCCAGGTATTCGCGAATTCGGATTGGTGGATATTGGAAGGCAGGAGTTATCGCATTATTTTCCTGAAATGCGTGACAGGTTACAAGATTGCCAGTTTAACAATTGCCTTCATACAAACGAACCGGGATGTGCAATTAAAAAAGCCCTCGAAGAGGGCAAAATTTTTGTTGATCGTTACATCAGTTATTGCAATATTCTGGATTCGATCGATGAGAAAAATTACATTTAAGATAAATA
>PSRA01000206.1 GCA_003175695.1 Bacteroidota bacterium
TTACCGCACCTGATCAAGTATGTGTACACCAATGGAACTGACGAAGTAATTCGCCGGGGCAAAAAGATCCACGCAATTGGTTATGTCGAGTTGATTGAATACGATGAACTATTCGAATCTGTTACATTCAGGATCAAAGACGACAGTTACTCTACTTACTACAAGGTATATGTTCAAAAATTCAAAGACCCCAAAACTCTTTCGGTAAGATGCAGTTGCCCGTATAATCTTGGTGATATTTGCCGGCATGAGGCTGCTGCCTTAATCCAGTTGCAGGAGCTGTTAGACAGAAATCTTTTGAAGGCAGAAGAAGTGAACTACAGGCAGGAGCACACTGTCATTAAGATGAAGTATATCGATCTGAAAAGTATTCGATTACTGTGCTCACCGGCCACTTTTGAAGCTGCCGAGAAATATCTTCGGGTACAACGTCCCAAGATTGACTACGCTAAAGATGAAACGGTAAAAGCAACTGTCGAACTCGAGGGAAATTCTTACCATGTATTGATCAGGAAAAATGAAGAAAGAAATTTCGACACTAGCTGCGATTACGAAGATAGTTCGCATCCATTGTGCCTGCCGAAAGTAATTGTGTTCCTTCAACTCCTACACGCCCATGGTGCTTATTATTTCGACACCATCCGCAATTGGGATAAAGAAAAAAACAAATTGCTGGAAGCGTACGGATATTCGCTTTCTGATAACCTCGAGGGGAAATTTGAATTTTCATATAAAGAAGGAAAACCATTTCTTCGGGTAATTGATTCCACCATTAAAAAAGTTGCTCCTATTGCCACCGCTGGCAAACCCAAGCGAGAAGTGGAGCTTCCCCCCGTTGTAGAGACAGAGGAAAGGGAAATTGGTTCAAGGCAGCGTCTCGGCGTTGTTTTTAATTTTAACCACGATAGCTATCCCGGATTTGCTCTGGAAGCAGTAAGTGGTGAAAGCAACGATGAACAAACTAATTACGTTGGGAAGGTTGAAAAGATGGATCTTCTCAAATTTGTGAGCATGGACACTTTTTCGGAGAATGATAAACAACTGGTTTATTCTCTGAGAAAGATGCAGGACCAGGAAATCAATAAATACCTCAACCGCAATTCACCCTTCAGCGGCATGTGGGAGAATATCATTCATCACGAAGAAGACGACCTCCCTGATGAAACCAAGGCACTGATGGTTGAATACCTCCATCCCAAATTCAAAAAACTTTTTACAGATCTCAACGATAATCCTTTCGTATTTTTCCTGAATGGTCACAAGCCATTAAAAACTGGAAACCTCGCTCCTATTGGTCTTTCTCTTGACCACCTCACTCCATTTTTTAAAGTGACGGTCCAAAAAAACCAGGTGGAAGTCCGCTGCTATGTAAAAATCAACGGCTTGTCGATTGAACTTGCCAACAACGAATGTAAGAGCAGCGTGGTATTTTTTTACAACAGCAATCTATACCTCTGGAATAAACAGGAGGACGTCGCGCTTATCGAAAAATTTGCGTCAAAAGGCAAAATGGTATTCGATAAATCGGAATGGCCAGTTCAGCTAAGAACCACGGTCCTGCCTCTTACACGCGATTACCATGTCGAGTTCGATAAAGATCTGATACGCGAGATCAAGAGTGGAGACCCCGAAAAGAAATTGCTATTGCAGGAGAAGGGCGACTATCTGTTATTCCAGCCAGTTTTCTCCTACAAAGGATTTGAAACTATCGCGGGTGGCAAAGAAGAGATTATTGTTCCGGATGGTGATAAAGTGATGGTGATTCATCGCAACAGGGAAGCAGAAAATCAATTCACACAAAAGCTGGAATCACTGCATTCCCAATTTATTCATCCCAATGGATCTTCCAGTCTGGCATTAAAAGGAAATGATGTCTTAAGGAATAATTGGTTCTTCCTCTTCACAGATGCCATGCAGGAAATGAAAGTTTCCGTATTTGGATTTGAGGCACTGAAAAATTTCCGTTTCAATACAGCGAGACCACAGACCAAAATACACATAAGCAGCAATACTGATTGGTTTGACGCCAGGGTTGATATTGAATTTGGTGACCAGAAAGTGACTATTGCCGATGTAAAGAAAGCACTATCAAATCGTCAGCAATTTGTTCCACTCAATGACGGAACCCTGGGCGTGTTGCCAGAAGAATGGGTGAAAAAATATTCTCTTCTTTTCCGGGTTGGCGAAGGCAAATTCAATCAATTGCGCCTGTCGAAATATCATATGAGCGTGATTGATGAGCTCTATGAAAATCGGGACGAGGAAGAGCTGATCATTCACCTTGAAAAGAAATATGAGCAACTAAAGGAATTTAAAACGATCAAGGAAATTCCCCCGCCTCCTCACCTTGATCATATCTTGCGCCCCTACCAGGTTCATGGCTTTCACTGGTTAAATTATCTTCATGAAGTAAGCTGGGGAGGAATTTTGGCTGATGACATGGGTTTGGGTAAAACCGTGCAGGCTCTTTCGTTCCTTCAACATTTCAAGGAAGAGAAAGGTCAACTTTCCGCACTGGTGGTTTGTCCAACTACCCTGATTTTTAACTGGGAGAACGAGATCAGGAAATTCACTCCTTCTCTGACTTATAATATTCATCATGGTGGTGACAGGATCCGCGCCAAGCAGGTAATGAGTCAATATAATGTAATCATCACTACTTACGGAACCCTGCGTAGCGATATAAAATTATTGATGGAAATCCCGTTCGACTATGTAATCCTCGATGAATCGCAGGCGATCAAAAATCCGGCAAGCAAAGTGACCAAGGCGGCCTGTCTGCTGCATGCCAGGCATCGGTTGTGCATGAGCGGTACCCCGCTTCAAAACAATACTTTTGACATATTTGCCCAGATGAATTTTCTCAATCCCGGCATGCTGGGCAGCATAGAGTTTTTCAGACAAGAGTTTGCAATACCAATTGACAAATTCGGAGAGTCTGACAGAAAGGAACATCTGAGGAAATTGCTTTATCCCTTCATTCTGCGAAGGACCAAAGAACAGGTGGCTAAAGATCTTCCTGAAAAGACAGAAACTATCCTGTTTTGTGAAATGGAAGACGAGCAGAGAAAGATTTACGATGCCTACAGGAATGATTATCGTGATAAGATTCTTGGCACTATCGAAAGCCAGGGCATTCAAAAATCCCAGCTTACCATTTTGCAGGGTCTCATGAAGCTTCGACAAATTTGCGATTCTCCTGCCATTCTTAACGAAACGGAGAAATACCCCAATCATTCCATTAAGCTCGACGAGCTGGCCAGGGAAATCACGGAAAATATTGGTGATCACAAAGCCCTCATTTTTTCTCAGTTCCTGGGCATGCTTGCTCTCATTAAGGAAAAACTTAAGGCACTGAACGTCAAATTTGAGTATTTTGACGGAAGTACGTCTGCACCTGACCGCGAGAAAGCCATCAGAAGCTTCCAGGAAGACGATACCTGCCGGGTATTTCTTATCTCGCTAAAAGCCGGAGGTGTCGGTCTAAATCTCACAGCCGCTGATTATGTCTACATCGTCGATCCCTGGTGGAATCCCGCAGTGGAACAACAGGCTATTGACCGGACTCACAGAATCGGGCAAACGAAAAATATTTTTGCTTACCGAATGATATGCAAGGATACCATTGAAGATAAAATTCTTGGGCTCCAGGAAAAGAAACGTCTCTTAGCTAAGGATTTGATTGTCGACGATGATGGGTTTGTTAAGAGCCTGTCACGTGAAGACGTTGAATACCTGTTCAGCTAACCTATTTCATTCACCCTGCCGGCAATTGTTTTTTGCCATTGATATATCTAGCCTGCCGGCTGATTTCACGACTTATTATTTTAGTATTCAGGTAACCGGGATATATGAAGAGCGTCTTTATCGCAAATGCGTTCCTTATTTGTTTTTGTTTGCAGGCTATTGGTCAAGGAAAAGTAACCGGAACGTTAAAAGGCAGGATTGTAGACACCACCGGAAAGCAGGTGATGGCCGACGCTTCGGTTACTCTCACATTGGCAGCCGATTCGACAGAACCTGAATTCACTATCACAGACAAAACAGGGAGTTTCTATTTCAAAAATTTAAAGGCAAGCAATTACCACGTCGTCATATCTTTTGAAGGATATCAAGCCATTGTGCGACGCTTTTCAATTACTGCCGATAAAATGGATATCGATTTGGGTCTCCTGTATATGCAAAAACAATCTGACCTGCTGGAAGAAGTAATTATTCAGCGGCCTCCGATCCAGGTAAAAAAAGATACCGTTGAGTACAACGCTTCCATGTTCCACACAAAACCCAATGCCCTGGCCGAAGACCTGCTTAAAAAATTGCCCGGAGTCCAGGTGGACAAGGACGGAAATATAACAGCACAGGGTGAAAAAGTAACCCGGGTCCTGGTGAATGGTAAGCGGTTTTTTAGTGATGATCCAAAACTTGCCACCAGGAATCTTCCCCCTGATATTATCGACAAGATCCAGGTCTTTGACGACCTGAGTGACCAAAGTAAATTCACGGGTTTTGATGATGGAAACAGGGTCAAGACAATTAATATCACCACCAAGAAAGATAAAAAGCAGGGCTACTTCGGAAAAGTAGTTGCCGGGGCCGGCACAAATGAAACTTACGATGCCAGTGTTAACATGCACCGCTTTAATGGTAACCAGCAAATTTCCTTACTCGGACAAGCCAACGATATCAATAAACAAAATTTTACGGTCCAGGACATTTTGGGAACCACCGGGGGAAGAAGAGGAGCTAACAATATCAGCGGGAATTCAAATACGGGGATTACTACAGTTTGGGCCGGAGGATTTAATTACAAGGACGCCTGGAGTCCCAAAACTGATGCCTACGGCAGCTATTTCTTCAACAGCCAGCACGTATCGGTTGACCAGCAAAGTCACACCCAGAATACCATCCCCGGGACTGATTCATCCACTATCAATGACCAGGACCAGTCAAATATTCAAAGAACACAAAACCACAGAATATTTTTCAACCTGGAGCAAAGATTCGATAGCTCCAATTCTTTAATATTCAGACCCAATTTTACTTTTCAAAAAACTACACCCGAGACCTCTTCAAATACGATGACCTCGGACGATAAAGGAGCACCGATCAATAATTCAACTGCTCATAACACAAGCACGAATAGTGGATACAACATAAATGGCGCGAATTTGCAGCTCCGGCATAAGTTCGCCAAAAGATTTAGAACGATTTCCCTGGACCTGAATTTAACAGCAAACGTGAATGATGGCGATGGATATAATAAAGCGCTCAATATTTTTTACAAACCATTGTCGAAGATTGATACAATCAATCAGTACTTTACCGATTCGCTGCATTCGGTCATCTTCAGTCCCACATTATCATACACTGAGCCAATTGCCAAGAACCAGATTCTTGAATTCAATTATAACTACACCTACAATAGAAATAACAGCATCAACAATACCTTCAATTTTAACGAACAGGCTCATGATTACCTGACATTCGATAGCCTTTTTAGTAATTCATACAAGTTCATATCTAATGCCAACCGCTTTAGTTTGAATTGGCGAATCCAGAATCCGAAATACAATTTGAGCATTGGTTCGGGTATTCAGTTTACTGATTTTAGTAGTTTGAATACTACCAAGAATGTTACGGTTGCACAACACTACATCAACCTAACACCGACAGTCAATTTTCAATATACATTTTCTAAAACCCAACATTTTCGTTTAAACTATTCCGGCAGAACCGGAACGCCTTCGGTAGCTCAACTACAGCCAATAGTGACAACATCAGATTCTATCAATTTCCAAATTGGTAATCCCGATTTGAAACCTCAGTTCACGCATAGCCTCCGCATGCTTTACAGTTCGTTTGACCCCGGGACGCAACGCGTGCTATTTGCAACCATCAATGCGAGCACGATAGTAAATGATATACAAAATTCAATCGTTCAACATCCGAATGGGGGAACCACCACGAGCTATGTTAATTTGAACGGCACCTACAACATTTCAGGTTATTTCAATTATGGTTTTCCGCTGAAAAAGCCAAAATCAAACCTCAACTTCATTACCAATGCCGGTTACAATCAAAGCCAAAACCTGGTCAACGAGGTGAGCAATTTCACGAGGAATACTACTCTGGGCGAAACAATTTCATGGACTACGAACCTGAGGAAGAATTTTGACATGAATTTCAGCGCGGGTTCGACCTACAACATCGCCCAAAGTGCCAAACAAAACTTCAATTATTTCTCTTATATGTTCTCAACAGAGCTGACCGGTTATACAAACAATGGCTGGCTGATTGCTGCCAATTTTGACTATTCATATAGCGGAAATCGTCCTCCGGGTTACAATGCAAGTGTGCCGCTGTTGAGTCCCAGTATTGCAAAACAATTGTTTAAGAAGAAGAATGGCGAATTACGCTTAAGCATATTTGACCTGCTCAATAAAAACCAGGCCGTGAACAGGACCGTAACAGCAAATCAAATTGTAGATACAAGAACGAATACGCTCACCAGGTATGTAATGCTCACTTTCACTTATAACCTAAATAATTTTGCAGATCCAAGTCAAAAAAGAATGCCTGGCATGTTTAACAATTTTCACCGGTATGGAGGTATGAAAGGAGGAGCGCCATAAAAAAACCGCGTCCTGGGACGCGGTTATTAATCGATGTAATTGCTGCTTCTTTGATATAGATTCTTTTCCTATTTTCTTTTTTTGTGATAATGCTGGTAACTACCAGAAAGTGGTTGCCCCGAAACGATCACCTGCATGATACTTTTAAAAAAACGTGACACGTTCGTTGACGGGCGGTAAAGGTTCTTATACACTTTTGCCCTTTGAGTTTCAAAATACATGTTGTTCTTTTCCATGGCGATGAGGTTAAATTGTTGACTGCATAACGAATTGTTGGCAAAAATATTACGCAATATTCTGTTAAAGAATACCGTATTTTCCCTATTGTAACTGCTACGGAATTGTGGTATTTTGGAGCAAATCCTTTCCATGAGAAGCCTAATAATGACGCTTGCATTCCTATCGCTCGCTTCAGTTGCTTTCACCCAAGATGACGTCTTCTCAAACAAGACTAATCTCGCACTTGAAAAAGTGGTGAAAGACTTTCCTAACCGCTTTCATAATATAAAGGGCGATTTAATTGTTCAGCATGCACAATCCGCTGAGTATAAATCTACTATTCAGGTTCCAGGAGCTACGGCATGCATCATTAAGCACTCTGCTGTTAATGCAGATGCTTATAGCTGGTCATGCACTGCCATGAACTCTCATGATTTCGTCATTGCAAAGAATAAATTCAAAGAAATTTATGACCAGATTGAGAACACGATTATTAAAGTAGATGGTCAAAAGCCTTTTATTATAACGGGTCAGTACCGCACTCCATATGAAGAAAAAAAATTGACGACTGTCGTTTTTGAACTCCTTCCTGCGGTCGGTGAAATGAAGAAACTTAAAATTGAACTGACGCTTCAAAGTATTTCGTCGGAATGGAAAGTTTCTCTGACGGTCTATGATAGTGATCATAAAGATGACGAAGCAACAGCTGCAAGCAATTGATTTTGCTTCTCGCTTTTTAACCTTGCTTAACTTAAATCAATCCGAATTAACCAGCTTCCTGGGCAGTAAAAATATTTTCGTTGAACAAATATTTCAATGAAAACAACTGCTATGAAACGAGCATTGGTTACTTTCCTGTTGACCTATGCTGTCCTTCTTGTGAAAGCTCAGCGTGATGAAATGGTTTACGTATAACCACTTGACTCTGCAACTCATCAGTACGTTTCTAACAGCACGGTAACTGTGCTTCAGCCAAACGATTCAGGTTCTTGCTTCCAAATCCGAAGAAAGAAAACTCTCCTTTGGCGAAGCAGAACTGTTTGCTATAAGAAAACCGGGGGAGAGTCATCGACAGAAAAGATATTCTTAAACATGCTATGGGAAAATGACTCATTCTTCAACTCGAGAAATCTCGATGTCCATATAACTCGCCCGAGGAGTTATTTTAAAGAAGATGAATCGTTGGAAATTTTCACCACAAAGGGGATCGGATTCAGGTTCATTGTTTGACCTTATACCAGCAACATATATTCTTTCAAAACTGCCTCTATTTCCTCCAACTTGAAAGGCTTTGAAATATAATTGTTCATTCCGGCTTCGAGGCATCGTTCTCTATCGCCTTTCATGGCATCTGCAGTCAGAGCTACGATCGGAATATTGCACTGAGGCTCTTGCAAATTGCGGATGTGCTTTGTTGCGGTATATCCATCCATCTCGGGCATATTCACATCCATGAAAATCAGCACTGGCTCATAATGCGGCAATGCTTCCAGCACCTCTTTTCCATTTTGCATTTGAATCACTTCAAACCCCATTCTTCTAAGCACTTCCGAAATGAGCATCATATTAATGGGATCATCATCTACAACCATAATGTTAGCGGCCTGCGAAATTTTTTCCATTGCCTCAAAAGATGGATGCAACAGGTCATTTCCCATATTCTTTTCAAAGAGTGAAAGTATGGTGCTGTTTAATTCGTGTAATTTTACCGGCTTAGATATAAATTTATTGATCCCCACTTTTTCTGCTTCATATTGGTACATATTCTTTTCCAATGACGATATCATGAGAATAAAAGGAACATGATATCCAGGTATCCGGCTTTTGATTTCCTTTACGAGCGTAATGCCACTCATACCCTGCATATGATGATCAGTCATGATCAGATCGAATGGCTGCTTGTGTTCAATTGCATAGTTGATTTTCTTGAGTGCGTCCGGGCCATTTGTTGACGTTTCACTATAGATTTCAAAATAGCTCAATATTTCCTGGATCAGGTGTAGGTTGGTGACATTGTCGTCGACAACCAAAACTTTTTGAAGGTAGGGTTTTGTACATAGTTGCAATTCAGGTTGATCATTGATTACCTCTAATGGTAAATGAAGACTGAATGTGCTTCCTTTGCCCGGTTCACTTTCTACCGTCAGATATCCATTCATCAATTCTGCAAGACTCCTCGAGATGGCAAGACCCAGACCCGTGCCTCCATATTTGCGGGTTGTAGAACTATCTGCCTGTGTAAAACTTTCAAAAATTTTATGGAGCTTCTCGGATGAGATGCCGATTCCAGTATCTTTCACCTGGATGATATAGTGCTGGTATTTCTTGTCATCTCTCCAATAAATGTTTCCTTCCTTCCGGACCGAAATCAAAATTTCTCCTTCCTTGGTAAATTTTATCGCGTTTCCCAACAAATTCACCATAATTTGCCTGATACGTACGGGGTCGCCGAGAAATTGGGACGGCATATTTTTATCGACCCGATATAGGATTTCTAACTTCTTTTCAAATGCCTTCACTGTCAGAATATCGATCGTTTCTTCTATCAATTCATCCAATTTGAACATCGTGTGATCGATCATCATTTTGCCAGCCTCGATCTTGGAGAAATCCAGAATGTCATTGATGATCTGTAAAAGTCCGTAAGCCGATTTCTTCACATTCTGTAGGTAATCCCTTTGCGTTTTTTGAAGATCTGTTGTCAAAACCAGGTCATTGAACCCTATAATACCGTTCATGGGTGTGCGAAGTTCATGACTCATATTAGCGAGGAACTCACTCTTAGCTCTGCTTGCTGACTCGGCTACCTCTTTGGCCTGTACAAATTCAACTTCAATCTGTTTTCTTTCAATTGCGGCTGCGAGTGATAAGGCAAATGAACGAAGGATCGAAAATTCCGCCTCGGTCCACTCGCGTTCACTTTGGAATTCATCAAATCCAACGAAACCCCAAAAATTGTCTTTCAAAAAGATTGGAATAGCGAGAGAAGCTTTCACATTTTCCTTGTCGAATATCTCAATCAACTGTGGATCTGTTTCCTGCGAGCGATAGCTGACAAATGGTTTGTTTAGGCGCAGGGGTTCGAGAATTTTTTCAATTTTCTCAAAAGGAATTCCCTGCATGTTGGCATTCTTCATCCTGGAATGAGATGGATTTGCATTCCATTCATTCATCTCTGATGTATACCAAACTGACTGCTGAACATTATAGAAATTCTGGAAAACATACACTCTGTCCACCATGGCTTTTGTACCAAGGATCTGTATTGAATCCATGATCGCCTGGTTCAAATCGGGATTACTTAGTAGTAAATGCGCTGCTTGGGCAACTGCGTGCAAAAGCTGATCTTTCTTTTTTAATTTCTCCTGTGCAATCTTTTGTTCGGTGATGTTGCGGGAAGTGCAGATTAACTTGATCACTTCATTTTGATCAACAATCGGCTTGATGATCGTTTCCAACCAAAGGTAGGTTCCATCCTTTTTGCAGATCCTGTAGCGAATGATGATACTTTCTCTCGTGTACAAAGCAGCTCTTTCCCTAGGAAAGAACTTGTGTTTGCAATCCGGGTGAACATAATCAAGAATCGATTTACCAATAATCTCTTCTACTTCATATCCCAATACATTTATAACGGAAGGCGACAAATACCAGATCGTTCCGTCTGCAGCATGGACGCTGATGACGTCTTCTGAATTTTCAGCCAGGAGTCGAAATTTTTGCTCCGAATTCACCAATGCATTCTCTGATTCTTTTTGCGAGGTGACATCTTGGGCGATGCCAAA
>PSRA01000203.1 GCA_003175695.1 Bacteroidota bacterium
AAGGTGATATTGAGGATGAAAATCGGAACAGTCTTAACTATGTCTGGCGCGAAAATGAATGCACAGATCGTAATTAAAATGTACATCGGATAGATTCGCGCGACCCGGTTAATTATATATTTAGAGAACCATTCCCTGGAGAATTCGAAACTGTCAATATACCTGTAAGTAATCAAAAAGCCGGAAAGAACAAAAAATACAGTAACTCCAACATGAAACTCATTAACGAAATGGAAAATAAAGCCTTCGTGAAAAGGGTTAAAATGAAAAAAGAAAACCATAAATGCTGCGATTGCCCTAATTCCAGTCAGTTGAGGATAGTAATTGCCGTCCAGTTTTGTCATTAACAAATATAATCATAGCCTTCAGTCCAACCCGACCGTGAAAAAATTGTGAGTAGAAATACCCAAAACTTCATCTAATGTTGACTTATCGGAATAGATTGCATATGAAATCAGCTTAATTTGCATTTGCTAATTCCTTGTTTTTCAACAAATAGTCAGGATTATGAAATATTAAAATCTACTATATTTGCACAATCGCGAGTTTGGTATCGTATTTTCTGTATTAGTGCGATTATTTTTTAAAAATTGAATATCCTGAACAGAGGGGATGGGCGTTTGTGGTTGCCAAAACATCATTTATTCTGTGAACAGAAGCTGGCCTTTATACACTATATATTTTATAAATTATTTGGAGGGGTGTAAGGAGTAATCTAATGGTTGCTCGTTATGCCCTTTTCGCATATGTATGATAACTAGGCCTTGATCCGGTTGGCTTGAAATACCGGATAATCAATCGGTTACGAAATCGGCATGTGACTGAGGTGGCGAAGCTCTGCCTATGAAGTTAGATAGCAGTTCTGGCTTTCTAGATTTTTTTTAAACACAGAGTCGCGCGCAGGCCACGGAGAAATCACGGAGGCACTCTAACTAGTCGTGCTGCCTCCCTGCTTCTCCGTGGCCCCTCCGTGCTCTCTGTGGTTAAAAAAATTGCTTGGAACTTCCAGTTATATTAGAGAAATAAAACGGACCAAATAAAAACCAAAAACAATCGTTTCACAACGATAACAACCAATCTACATGCGCAAATGGTATGCTGTGTATACCAAACCCAGACGGGAAAAGAAAGTGCACCAACTGCTCACTGAAAAGAACGTGGAAAGTTATTGTCCTCTGAATAGAGTAAAACGCAAGTGGAGCGATCGATTGAAAACCGTTGAAGAGCCTTTATTCAAATCCTATGTATTCGTCAAAATAAGAAATGAAGATCAGAGCGAAGTGCGAATGACCAATGGGGTTGTAAATTTTGTCTACTGGCAAGGAAAACCAGCTGTGGTGAAGGATAGGGAAATTGAAGTGATCAGAAAATTTCTTAATGAATATGACAATGTGATAGCGGAGCCGATAGAATTAGGACCAGATAGTGAGGTTAGAATTCAAAGGGGCATATTTATGGACAAAGAAGCCAAAGTGATTAAAGTGATGGGAAATAAAGTACAGGTAATAATTGAAAGTATTGGCTATTCTCTGGTTGCCTCGCTGGATAAATCAAATCTAACCTTGTCTGAGCGAAGCCGAAAGGCTGCTCATTAGTTCATCAACTTTTATATGAATCATAGTCAGTTTTTTCCCGTAGGTTTGAAAATAATCATCGTCATAACATGATGCGAATCCTGATCGTCGCCCGAAATCTTTTTTATATTTTAATTTTATCAATGTTTGCCCTTTCATTTGGTTCTTGTGGAAATACGAGAAATCTTACTTACCTCCAGGGGCAGTTCGATACAGCCAAGTTGAGCCAGTTGAATGCTTCCGAACCTATCATTCGGAAAGGTGATATTTTGAGCATTATAGTATTCAGTGATAACCCTGAAGCAACCAAATTGTACAATCAAACTTTGATTATTTCATCAGGCGCTTCTACAGGCGGTGCAGCCGCAACGGGGGGAATTACTGGTACAGGAACAACTGAGGGGATGACAGGGGCAAGTCCAAGCTCGGGTGGTTACCAGGTGGATGAAAATGGAGATATTGCATTCCAGGGATTAGGAAAGCTACATGTCGAAGGGCTCACGAAGGAGAGTCTTCGGGATACGTTAACTAAAAGTTTAACGAAATTTCTGGTCAACCCCTATTTAAATATCCACTTTCTGAATTACAGGTTTACTATGCTTGGTGAAGTTAACAGGCCGGGCTTGATGACCATCCCGGGGGAAAAAGTTAATTTGTTACAGGCAATAGCCATGGCAGGTGATCTGACATTTTATGGTCGAAGAGACAATATTCTTATCATTCGGGAGAGCAATGGCAAAAGAGAATTTGGACGCCTGGATCTGACCAAACCTGAAGTTATTCTATCACCTTATTATTATCTCCAGCAAAATGATTTGGTCTATGTGGAAGCCACCAACAAAAAAGCTCAGGCGAGTGATGTTGTTACTGCCAGGAATATTTCTATAGCACTGGCGCTCATATCTACCATGGCAATTGTTTATTCATTATTTAGACACTAATTTATTCCCTGCTATATGCCGGAATCAACAAACGGGCTCAACCATCCTGAATTAGGAGCGCAGGCTTCACCAATCAAGCTGGCTCCACGGGAGTTTATTTTTAAATACCTGAAATATCTTCCGTGGGTTATTATTTGTGTTATGATAGGATTGGTGATCGCGTTCATAAAAATTCGATATTCTATTCCTATTTACCATGTGGAGTCAAGCATGCTGATTAAAAATGATAAAGGAAAAGGAGCGACAGATGAAAAATTTGACGAAATATTCTTTAATCAGCAAAATGCAAACCTCAGCAATGAAACGCAAATACTCAGATCAAGGGTAGTATTACGGAGAGTTGCTCAAGATTTGAATTTTCAGATTCGCTATTTTAATAAAGGTAAAATTAGATCCACCTTAAGTTACCCCGATGCGCCAATTACTTTACAGATCCTTCATCTTGCTGATTCTACTACCGGGTTCGGTTTGAATATAAGTGTGCTTGACGATAACCAATATATGTTGGGCACCAAGCCGGGCAAAAAGATGGCATTTGGAGAGGTTTTCGATTATGGGGGGAATCGTTGTATCCTGTATCGGAATCAGCTTGTAAATATCCACAAGTATGCAAGTCCGGATTTTCAGATTATCTGGCTTCCGATCGACGCGGTGGTGGGTGAACTAGTCGGTGGATTGAAAGTTATTCAGCCGACTGACCAGTCCACGATTCTTGCCTTATCTTTTGAATCGTCCAATATTGAATTTGGTCAGAATATTTTGAATATGCTGATGATGGTATACGATTCGTTGAATGTGGAAGACAAGAACCAGATTTCGCTCAACACACTCAATTTTATCAATACAAGTTTGGATACGGTAACGGCAAAATTGAATGTGCAGGAAGGAGGCGTGAAAGATTATATGTCCAAAAATAAAGTCTTCAATGTCGACAATGAATCGTCAAACTTCCTTAATCAGGTTGGAGATAATTCTAAAAAGTTATCAGAGCTCCAGGTCAAAATAGGCATTGCTGATCTTTTGATAAAATATGTCGAAGATGACAAGAATGTCTATAACAAGGTGCCTTCCAATCTTGGAATTGAAGAACCATTATTGATTCACCTTGTCACTGAATACAATCGTTTACAGTTGGAGAGGGAGACCAATCTCAAAACAACCAGTCCGAACAATCCGCTTATTGTCGGAATCGAAACTTCCCTGGGTCAATTGAGACAAAGTATTGAGCAGTCATTAGGAAATATAAAACAATCTTATCTGATTGCATTGAACTCGGTTCAGGCTGAAGGGAAGGAATTGGAAGGCCAAATGAAAGCATTGCCGGGCAAATCGCTCGAGTTGACTAATATTCAAAGGCGACTGAAGATATTAGAAGATTTGTATACTTTCCTTCTTCAGAAAAAAATTGAGACTTCAATATCATCGGCATCCACTGTTTCCAACTCTAAAATAATCGAGTATGCGCGTGCGTCACCGCTTCCTGTTAAACCGGATAAAAAAGGAACCTACCTCTTTTATCTGTTTATGGGAGTGATCATTCCCGTTGCTATTATTGCTCTCCGTGAGATCTTGCAAGACAAGGTGAATAATCGTGCGGACGTCGAGCGTCTGACCAGCGTACCTATTTTGGGTGAGATTGGACATTCCGACGATGAGCATGTGCTGGTAGTTACAAAAAACAGCAGGCGATTTATAGCTGAACAATTTCGCATCCTTCGCAGTAACCTGAAATACATGACCGTCAAAAAAGAAAATCCTATTTTGTTGGTTACTTCCTCATTCAGCTCAGAAGGAAAATCATTTATAAGCACGAATATCGCTGCAGTCATGGCCCTGAGTGGTAAGAAGACAGTGTTGATGGAATTTGATATTCGAAAGCCTAAAATTTTGGAAGGATTCGGCCTGAAAAGAAAGGTAGGGATCACCAATTATATTATCGGCCGGGCACAATTAAAAGACATCATCATGCCCGTTCCGGGTTTTGAAAATTTATCTGTGATTGCCTGCGGTCCGATTCCCCCCAATCCCGCCGAATTATTGCTCAATAGTAAGCTCGATGATTTGATGCAGGAAATCCGTGAGAATTTTGAAGTAATCGTTTTAGACTCCGCACCTGTCGGATTGGTGAGCGATTCTGTTTCATTAGGCAAGTATGCCGATTGTACATTGTATGTTGTCCGGCAAGGGCATACCTACAGAAAAATTTTGCGACTGATCGAAGACCTCTACCAACAGAAAAAGCTTCCGGGCATGTCACTTATTTTGAACGACGTGAAACTGGAAGGAGGTTATTACAGCGGTTATTATGGCGGATATGGATATTATGGCGGTTATGGATATGGGATTGAATCCGGATACTTCGAAAAGCCTGCCAAAAAGAAGGCTATACCACCACACAAACAGTTGGTGAGATGGTGGAACAAATGGTTTAGCTAAAAAAATACCTGAACTATCATGAGTACCTCAGAATTAATAATTGAACCCGGCAGATCGGAAAAGAATTATTGGAAGGATCTTTGGCTTTTTCGTGAACTATTTTATATCCTTAGTTGGCGAGATTTAAAAGTTCGGTACAAGCAAACTACTATCGGAGCCACTTGGAGTATTATTCGGCCTTTGTTAACGATGATCATATTTACGGTTATATTTGGCAGGGTCGCCAAGTTACCATCTGAAGGGAAAGCTCCTTATGCTATCATGGTTTACGCAGCTATGCTCCCTTGGCAATTTTTTGCTAATGCTCTTAGTGAAGCCAGCGTTAGTTTGGTAAGTAATGCCAACCTGATCACTAAAATTTATTTTCCGCGCATGATCATACCAGCCAGTTCTGTCATTGTGAGTCTTGTAGATTTCGGAATTTCATTTTTGTTGATGTTGGGGCTTTTTGTTTGGTTTCAATTTTTACCTTCATGGCAAATCATATTCTTACCGATTTTCATTGTGCTCGCTTTTTTCGCATCATTCGGAATCAGTTTATACGTGACCGCGCTAAATGTGAAGTATCGAGATTTTAGGTACATCATTCCTTTTATAGTTCAGTTTGGATTGTATGTTTCCCCCGTTGGTTTTTCCAGCAGCATAATTCCCGCAAAATGGCGACTAATATATTCACTCAATCCGATGGTTGGAATCATCGATGGGTTTAGATGGAGTATACTTGGAGAGGAGAAAATGTACTGGCCTGGTTTAATGGTTTCAATATTAGTCATTATTATTTTTTGTTTTCTTGGGTTCAAGTATTTCAGAAAAACTGAACGATCCTTTGCAGACAATATCTAAAAAATTCTAAAAAGGCTTCATGAGTCTTCCAGTAATAGAAGTTGAAAATCTTTCAAAGAAGTTCGTCATTAGTCACGAGGTTCAAGAAAAATATTCATCTCTGAGAGATACTATTGCGAAACAATTCAGTCAAATCACCCGTTTAAAGAAGTCCAAACAACAGTCATTTGAAGAATTTTATGCTCTTCATGATATCAATTTTCAAGTTCATCAGGGAGACAGAGTAGGGATCATCGGCCGAAATGGAGCGGGTAAAAGCACTCTTCTAAAAATTCTCAGCCGAATTACAGAACCGTCAAATGGCCGAGTAAAAATTCGCGGCAGAGTTGCGAGTCTATTAGAGGTTGGAACGGGATTTCATCCGGAATTGACAGGAAGAGAGAATATCTTCCTAAATGGTGCGATATTGGGAATGAGCCGAACGGAAATAAGAACGAAATTCGACGAAATTGTTGATTTCGCAGAAATAGAAAAGTTTCTTGACACTCCTGTAAAAAGATATTCAAGTGGGATGTACGTAAGGCTGGCATTCGCCGTTGCAGCCCACCTGGAACCTGAAATATTAGTAGTTGATGAGGTCCTGGCTGTGGGAGATTCCCAATTTCAAAAGAAATGCCTTGGCAAAATGGAAGATGTCAGCAAAAATCAAGGCAGAACCGTGCTTTTTGTGAGTCATAACATGGGAGTTGTTTCTCAATTATGCAAAACTGCTATCCTTCTGAATAAAGGTTCAATTGTTTATTCAGGCAACGCTGATGGTGCAATTCAGCAATACCTTAATCTTAATATGACGGGACAAACGTATCTCAGCGATGATGATAGTAAAGACTTCTATATTAAGAGTGCTGAGGTTCTAGACACAAATGGGAATATTTGTAACAATTTTGTGACGTCGAGCAAAATAGTTTTCAAATTCAGGTTGAATAAGAAAATAAAGAATTCGCATGTCAAACTTTCTTGCACCATTCAAAGCAAGACTGGTGACTATCTCACCACCTTTGTAGAGGAATTAGACAATTGGTTTAGTGAAGAATTTGGATCCAGGGAATTTCAAGTAGAATATGCACCGAGCATCCTCTCTCCGAATTCATATGCATTTCGTCTGGCTATTTTTGTCCCGAACGGAATTATATATGACCTGGTTGAAATGATCTGCCCATTTTCCATTATCGATGAAGGAACTAGCATGGCTGCATTTGAAGGGAGCCATTATGGCTACTTTTTCTCAAATTATTCATTCGTTGCACTTGATGAAGCTAAGAAAGTCTCCTGAAAAATCTCTGAGTTTCAAATTGCAAAATTATATTGGAAGGCAATCCCATTAATTTCACTTTAGTTCTTAAAAATGTTTAAAAAGGTAATTAAGAAAACTCGCGACCTGTATAACTTGCCTTTGAAGATTAATAAAATCAAGGTAGAAGAAACTTACGATCACAAAAACCCGAAGGTTCTAAATGGAAGAACACTTGCAAATCTTAATAATTTCTTATTTAAGCAAATCAATAAGCTTTCAGATGTAGAATTTCAGGTTTATTCTCAATGGGGCGACGATGGAATTATTCAGTGGCTAATCCAAAGAATTGAAATCCCGCACAAAACTTTTATTGAATTCGGTGTTCAGAATTATACGGAATCTAATACACGGTTCTTACTTGTAAATAATAATTGGGAAGGACTAGTCTTAGATGGTGGACGAGAAAATATTGAGTACATTGTTAAAGACATGATTTCGAATTTTCATCATATTCATGCCAGGTGTGCATTTATAACAAAGGAAAATATAAATGACCTGCTCTCGCATCTTCCTTTTGGGCAAGAAGTAGGAATTCTCAGCATAGATATTGATGGTAACGATTATTGGGTTTGGAAGGAAATTAATGTCATACAGCCAGTAATCCTGATTATGGAGTATAACGCACATTTTAAACTTAATCCCTGGACAATTCCCTATCAGGCGGATTTTGTTAGGGAGGTAGGAAATTTTAAGATGAATTATTGGGGCGCATCCCTGCAATCATTATATGATCTGAGTAAAGAAAAAGGTTATTCGTTTGTAGGATGTAACAGCGCAGGGAATAACGCTTACTTTGTTCGGAATGACAAGTTGGGTACCATCAAAGCGATTACTCCAGCTGAGGGATATGAATTCGCTAAATTCAGAGAAACCAGAAATGCAAAAGGCGAGTGGATTTCTGACAGAGATCGCCTTCAAACAATGAAGAATTTAGAAGTTTACAACACTCAAAGGGAGCAATTAGAAAAAATAGGATGATTCTTCGTGACTTCTTCAGAAAATTTAAATGGTTTGTCCAGCATTTTAGTCAGATCAGTTATTCAAAGCACTTGATTGATACAACCGAAATTGGTGTGCCGAAAAATATTTTCCTGGGGCCACTTACTTATACAACCGATAGCCTTGTAACAAGTAATAACTGCGATTTTATTAAAGATCCCCGCTTTGCAAAGGCGTATGCTGCAGCTTTCTCTACGAAGCCATGGGACGGTTTTACACTTCAGTGGAGGACCTATATAGTTTGCTGGTTTGCCGATATGGTAAAAAAATTGGATGGCGACTTCGTAGAATGCGGCGTGAATACGGGAGCCTATTCGAGGGCAGTTATCGATTATATAGATTTTCCGTCGACAAATAAAACCTTTTACCTTCTCGATACTTTTGATGGCTTGGATGCTTCTCTTGTAAGTGAAGAAGAAAAGAAAGCCGGCATCGATGTTTATTTCGGTGAATACAAGAATATGTATGAGAGAGCGCTCAAAACCTTTACTGGATTTAACACCAGGATCATCAAAGGAACGGTTCCTGACACATTACCTCAATGCGATGCAAAAACCATTTGCTATTTGTCAATCGATATGAATTGTGTGGAACCGGAGATAAAAGCAGCTGAATATTTCTGGGACAAAATTGTCAAAGGCGGTGTAATTGTTCTGGATGATTATGGTTTTCCCATGCATATCCATCAAAAGCTCGCATTTGATGATTTTGCAAAAAGAAAAAACCAATCGATTCTATCCCTCCCAACTGGCCAGGGCGTGATCATTAAAAGCAATTGAAAACAGAGTCAGTTGAACATTTCCTAATCAAGATTGAATGAAACTAGCTTTTGTAGATAATTTGTCGGTTTACGGAGGATTATCCAGATTCTCACTTTTACTGTGCAAGAGCCTGGTTGAAACGGAGCCCGGGCTCACTATCGATTATTACAGCCACATCAACAACCTGCGTCATGCTCCTGAATTAAAAGAAATTCCAGGAATAAAAATCCATGTTCTGCAATCGACTATGTTGCCTGGCTTACCCACGCGAATCTTGCGAAAGCTCAACAGGAAATTCACAAGGACTGAACAGGACATAGAAAATAAGGTAATAAGCGAGATTGAAGAAAAAATCAATGGTCAATATGATGTTGCTTATTTCCCAGCCGCACATATGATGAAAAGGCCTGATCTTAAAATACCCATGGTAGGTACACTGCACGATTTCAACTGGAAATATTTTTTCGGGCGCCAAATATTTTCGCTGGAATTTGTAGAGATGATGGACAAGGAGATTCTTAATTGGATGGACAATGGTGTGAACGTATGTTCTTCCCACGACGTGGTGGATGAAGCAAAAAAACTCTATCCCGGCGCAAAGCGCTATCCCAATGTAGTACATATCGCTCCCGTCATTTATAATGCTGATATACCCGAAGCAAGAAAGCAGGAAATACTCAAGGATTTAAAAATTGATTTTCCTTATATCATTTTTCCAGGCAATTTTTTCCCACACAAGAACCACCTTAACTTACTGACGGCATTCTCCATGTTGAAAAAGCGCCAGGGTTTTGGAGAATACAAATTGTTATTGACAGGAATGAATTCGAACCAAGTCCCAAGGGGTATTGCAGAAAAAAGAGGTGTTCAAATGCTAACCAAAAACAGCGTGCCGCACGAAAACGATGTTTGGGGAATGGGATACCAACCGAATGAAGTGATCGACACACTCATTTCGAAAGCTCGTCTCCTCGTGTCTCCTTCCATATATGAGGCTATTTGCACTCCTGCTATGGACGCATGGCATTTTGGGACACCCACAGCCATTTCTGATATTCCTCCATTTCGGGAACATGAACGAGTCTGGGGCATTCGATCTGCATTTTTTGATCCGCTTGATCCGGTAGACATAGCCAATACAATTGAAAACTATTTGAATCAATATGACGAAGCAAAGTTGGACGGCCTGATCTCAAAGGAAAACGTCTCAAAACATAATTGGGGAACGGTGGCAGGAAATTATATGCAAAATTTCAAAAAAGCGATTTCAGAAAGAAAATGAAAATACTTGTTCTGGGTTCGGAAGGATTCATTGGAAAGCACCTGGTTCAGCTATTTCAAAAGAAAAAGTACCATGTTGCTGGCTGCGATCTTTTTGAAAGACCCACTCATAATTATCAATATTTCAAGGTATCGAGACTTTCACCGGAGTGGGAAGAAATTTTTTCGTCGGGTTCTTATAATGTCTGTGTCAACGCGGCAGGAAGCGGTAATGTCCCCTATTCCATGTCACATCCGCTTGTAGATTTTGAATCTAATGGTTTGGATGTGATCCGAATTCTAGACGCCATTCGAAGATTCTGCGGCTCCTGTTTATATGTGCAATTGTCGAGCGCGGCTGTTTATGGAAATCCAAAACAATTGCCTGTAACTGAAAATGCATCCCTTTCACCCTTGTCGCCATATGGTTGGCATAAATGGATAAGCGAATTAATTTGCCAGGAATACTTTTACACTTACGGAATCCCTTCATTTATCGTAAGGCCCTTTTCTGTGTATGGTCCTGGCTTGCGAAAGCAGTTATTCTGGGACCTGTTTAATCGCGCAAACGGCAAGAAAGAAGTTGAATTGTTTGGAACAGGAAATGAAAGCAGGGATTTCATCTTCATCAGTGATTTGGTAAATGCAATAGACCTGCTGATCGAGACTGGAATAAGGGAGGCAAATGTTTATAATCTCGCTTCTGGTTCCGAAACTTCAATCCGCACAGCAGCTACTGTTTTTCTGGATCAATTCTCAAATCCACCTACACTTTCGTTTAACGGCCAGGTGAAATCCGGTGATCCCCTCAACTGGAAAGCCGATATTTCAAAAATTAAATCGCTGGGTTTTCAATTGGGAACTTCCCTTGAAGAAGGTCTGCAGGTTACACATCAATGGATCAGCGAACAGAATTTTAATCATGACAGATAACCAGGGAACAGTTTCTTACATTATAGTAAATAATGTTGGCGGTATAACTTCTGTAACGGGAAACCTCATTCGCTTTCGTGGTCAGGATGCGCCATCTCAGGAACTCATCCTTCTTAATGTAGAAGGAAATTCCAACACTGTCTTTACTCATCAGTTGTTAGAAGGAATCAACCAGAAAACTTATCATTTCGACAAAAATCGCAATTGGTATACTGCTTTTAAAGAATTAAAAAACGAATTAGCGCCGGGACCCGGCGTCATAGTGTCGAATGATCTGCATGATTTAATTATGTTGCAGGCATTCAATACGGGAAAGAAAGTCGTGCAGATTGTACATGATGGATACAATGTTCAACTCGCCCTGAAATTCGAAGAGGTTGTGGACAAATTTATCGCACATAGCCGTTTCTTTTTTGATGTCCTTAGTCAACTATTACCTCATCGTCGGTCAGATATTGTCCATCTTCCTTATGGGATTCCTATTTCAGGCTACCAAAAAACGCCCAATACGGATAGGCCTTTGCGGTTAATCTTTTTGGGACGGATGAGAGAATCGAAAGGAATTTTCGATCTCCCACTTATTCAAAAATATTTGACAGAAAAAGGAATTCAGGCAAACTGGACTTTCATTGGAAGTGGCCCGGATAAACAAAAGCTGGTGGATCAGTGGGCGTCGTACGAACCTGCCCGGTTTGAAGCGCCAGACAGTTTTAACGAAGTAATAAAATTATGTTCGGACGCAGATATATTCGTTTTTCCAACCCACTTTGAAGGATTCCCTGTATCTCTGCTCGAAACCATGAGTGTAGGCGTGGTTCCAGTGGTCTCCGATCTTCCAGGCGGTATTCGTGAAATAGTTTCTGAAAGCACAGGCATTAGATGTAAAATGGGAGATCCCATTTCATTTGCCAATGCAATTGAAACCCTTCATCACGATCGTGTACTCATGCAAACACTCAGCCATAATTGCCTTCAACTCGTCAGGACAAATTTCAATGCTGAATGTCAATCGCCGAAATACCAGGCGTTTTTTGCATCGTGTATGCAGGAAAATTCTGCTCCACGACATATGTCAATAAATAAAAAAATTGGTTCGCGCCTTGATCAACCCTGGCTTCCCGATTTCATAACAAAAAATCTGAGGAAATTTTATGGTTCAGCCACTGGTAAGCGTGTTAATGACAGCGTATAACCGGGCAAATTTTATCGGTGAAGCCATCGAAAGTGTATTGGCGTCTACATACCAAAACTTTGAATTAATTATTGTAGACGATCGATCGGTGGATGAAACAGTTTCCATTGCAAAGAACTATGCTCAGAAGGATGATCGGGTAAGGGTGTATGTGAATGAGCAGAATCTGGGAGATTATCCGAATAGAAACAAAGCCGCGACTTACGCGAAGGGAAAATATATCAAGTACCTGGATTCCGATGATAAGATCTTTGATTTCGGGCTGGAATATTGCGTGAACGAAATGGAAAAATATCCCGAGACAGCCATAGGGATGGCTTTACTATATGAAATGGGGGTGAAGGATTCCGTCTGCTGGTCTCCGGAAAAAATAGTTCGGCAACATCTATTTGAACGACCCTATTTGTGGATCGGACCGTCAGGTACCATCATGAGGTTAGACAAGTTTCTAAAAATGGGTGGTTTTGATACGCGGTTTGGCGTTTCATCTGACATGTATTTTAATATTAAAATGGCTTCTCAATATCCTGTTGTTCTCCTATCCAGGAAATACTTTTATTACCGGGAACATGAAGGACAGGAAAAAAATAATGAAAAGGGATACCTCACAACCGGGTATCTCTATTTTAAAGAGTTGTTAGAAGAAGTTCATTTGCCATTGAAGGATGAAGAGATTCGCTTCCTGCATAAAAAGATGGATAAACGTCACGCTGTTAATCTTACCCGTTATTTATTCAGGACAGGAGATTTCTCGGCTGTCCGGCAGATTATGCACGAAACCCAATTTGGGTTTACAGATATTCTTTCCGGCTATCTAAAATAACTCTGGTTTTTGTGAAGCTGCTGCAGGCAAAAAAAGGGCCAGAAAAAGAGAGGGAGTAAATCTTTGTTGCCTTTTTCTGCTCTGGGAAGTTCTTATCCGCTGTGGCGGCTGAAAAAATAAAGAAGCATGGACAAAGCTTTCTTTCAAATTCGCCAACTCGCAAGCTCTTATATTCACCTGATGGGTCTAACGATTCAATCACCATTCTCCCGTAAGGCAAGATACAAGCTGGGAGAAGTTCATCAGTCTCTCCAATATCCCTTTCACGGCGGAAGTTATAAACACTTGCATGAGTTGCTGAAGCAGGACGACCTGGCTGTGCAATTGGCCCCGCTAAGATCAAATGAGCACAACACTTCTGAATTTGAACTGCTTGCCATTTGCTCGCTGATTAAGGACAGGAATTATTCAAAAATTTTTGAGATTGGCACTTATGATGGCCGCACTACCAGGGCGATGGCGATGAATATAAACAAAGACGGCCATGTATTCACACTCAATCTTCCATCGGGATCCAACACTGTTTCCCTTCCCACTGACAGGATTGACGTAGGATTATCAAGCAAAGTAATAAGCGGTGAAAAATTTGTAGGCACCTCCCAGGAGCCCCTTATATCCCAGCTTTGGGGAGATTCTGCAAATTTTGATTTTTCTCCCTATTATAATATAATGGACCTGGTTTTCATCGATGGAGCACATAGTGAAGATTATGTGGCAAATGACACAGAGAAGGCCATACGCATGATCAGATCTAATGAAAACGGCGGCCTGATCGTTTGGCATGACGCTCATTTATTTGGCGTCAAGATATTTTTGACCAAGTGGATCAGGGAAAATCATTATCCGGTTTACTTTATTCGTGATACATCATTGGCAGTGTTAGGGATTAAAGACGGAAAACCTTTTGACATGCTCGCTAGTCAATAGTCAGGAGTCACCTTGGGTGCTGACTCCCGACTCCTGACTCTTGACAAAACACTTTCTACCAACTGCCTTCAACTTTTCCAGTTAATGAAAATCACCCACATAATTCCCTTTTTCCTACCGGATAAAATTGCTGGATCAGAGATATATTGCTGGTCTCTTTGCAAATACCTGCAATCTATAGGAGTGACGTGTGAAATCCTGACACCGAATTACGGGAGCGAAAAAACTGTTGAATATGTGTACGATGATATTCGCGTAATAAAATATGCTGAACCTACTCGTGCCACTCGATTCTTGCAAATGGGATTAACCCTACCCAAGGGCATCAACGCTTTCAGGGATCATTTAATCAATTCCAAACCCAACTGCGTCCACTTCCACGGGTTGTACGGAAGTGTCGGTATTACTGTGGAACACATCAATATTGCCAAATCACTGGGTATTGCAACTTTGTATACGATGCACCTGGCAGGTAATGTCTGTATAACAAACACACTTTTTTATAAGCAAAAACAACTTTGTGATGGCATTATACGTCCCCGGCGTTGCAGCGCATGCCTGCTTGTACACCTTAATAAACGTGAATGGTTAGCTGAATTTTTTGCAAGTGTCAGCAGCCTGCTATATCAATCGGGCATTGACACTGCTCATTTGAATAATCCATTGGGAACCGGTTTTTCGCTGGCCAATCGAATTGGAGATATGCGAAAAAATCTTGATAAAATTGCCCAGTATTGCGATAAAGTGGTAGTCCCGGCAAAATGGTTCCGCGAGGTCCTGATTGCAAATGGATTTCCGCAAGGAAAAATTGAATATGTACAACAGGCACTTCCACTGTTCAAGAATCGCCCCTTGGAATTGCAGCCGTTGAAATTTAATCAAAGGCGCTCTGTCAAACTTGTTTTTGCCGGAAGAATCAGCTCTTTCAAGGGATTGGATATTTTATTGGAAGCCCTCGGCAGCTTTCCACCGGAAAAGGTTGAACTCAGCATTTTCGGGCAGCATGATGGTGACGAATATTATCAAAAATGCCTGAACCTGTCGAAAGATAAACCGAATATTCATTGGCGCGGCGTTTTACCGCACGAAGAAGTGCTGGGTGCCTTTCGCCAACATGATGCACTCTGTCTTCCATCAACATTTTCAGAGATGGCCCCACTAGTCATACAAGAAGCTTTTGCGGCAGGAATTCCGGTTATTGCCAGTGAGGTGTATGGCAACCTCGAAATGATAACACCAGAAGAAAATGGACTTTTATTTTCATTCAGGTCTGTTGAAGATTTAAGGTCAAAGCTGGCCAGGATCATAGATAATACGTTCCTGCTTAGCAGCATGAAGAATCGTGTGAAACGACCGATTCCATTTGAAAAATTGGGCCAGGATTATGTTGAATTGTATCAAAAAATTTCTGCCGGAATGGCGAAATTAAATTTCAATAATATTTCAGGATAATATGGAGGAAGTTAACAATCCTTTGGTCAGCGTATTAATGACGGCTTATAACAGGGAACAATATATAGCCGAAGCGATTGAAAGTGTTTTACGGTCGACCTACAAAGAGTTTGAGTTGATTATTGTTAATGACTGCTCAAAGGATAGAACGGTTGAAATTGCCAAAAGCTATGAAGCGAAGGACTCACGGGTCCACGTGTACTCAAATGAATCTAACCTGGGAGACTATCCGAACAGAAATAAGGCGGCCAGTTACGCCAAAGGAAAGTACCTGAAGTACATGGACGCTGATGACGTGATTTATTATTATGGTCTCGAAGCCATGGTTAGATATACAGAAAAATTTCCGGAGGCAGGATTTGGATTGGGATCTTACCCTGAAGACAATCGCCCTTATCCAATTCTTTTGTCGCCTAAAGAAATATACCTGGAAAGTTTTCGAAAACTAAATCATTTCGACAGAGCACCCGGCTCAGGGTTGATTAAAAGGGATGTGTTCAATAGCCTCGGTGGTTTTTCGGGGAAGAGAATGATTGGCGATTATGAATTTTGGTTTAAGATCTCACGATATTATTCGATGGTAAAATTGCCATTGGATCTTTATTGGAATAGGTTGCATGATGGACAGGAATCGCAATCGGCTTACGCGAGAAAAAATTACGCAAGTTTGAGAAATGAAGTACTCTATGAGAATCTGAACCATCCTGATTGTCCTCTCAACAAAGAAGAGTTGGCATGGGTGAAAAAGAAGTTGCGTCAGGACAGATTGAAAAATAAAATTGTTGGTTCCCTGACCGGCTTAAAGAATATACTCATGCACCAATGAAAGAAAGAATTCTTTACTATCTTCAAAACCCACTTCGTCTTGTTATCGTTCCACTAACCACGCTTCCCTATTTCAAATTCATTCGGGAAACTGCGGATTATCAAAACAGGTTGAATTTCAATATCTGGTTTAAGCAAAAAGTCTTGAATTGGGGGGGCAATAAAAAAGCATACTGGCCGGTACACTGGACTAGCAAGGTATATGATGCTGAAAATATTCTGGTAGGAGTTGATGCATACCCTGGTGTCATGAATGGATGTTATATCCAGGGAAATGGCGGCATTATTATCGGCGACTATACCCAGATAGGTCCAAACGTTGTGATGGTAAGTGCCAATCATGATCTTTATGATAGCAGGAAGCATGTTCCCAAAAAAATTAAAATCGGGAAATATTGCTGGCTCGGCGCTGGTGTCAAAATTTTACCAGGCGTTGAATTGGGCGACTGGACAATAGTTGGGGCAGGAGCCGTTGTCACACAATCTTTTCCTGATGGACATTGTGTGATTGGAGGTGTTCCCGCACAAATTCTTAAGAAACTGGAAAGAGAAAAATGCATTCCATTCTCAAATAAAATTGCGTATAACGGGTATGTTCGTTCGGATAAATTTGAAGAATTCAGGAAAAAACATCTTATAATTTGAATCAGCCAATCAATATTTTCTGATGCTGGTCATTGTAGACTATGGTGTGGGGAATTTGGAGTCGATTAGGAATATGCTGAAGAAAACAGGGACTGAATCCACAATTTCGTCAGACCAGAATATAATTTTGGAAGCCAGCAAATTGATACTTCCTGGTGTAGGTGCTTTTGACACTTGTGCAAGTAAGTTAAAGCAATCGGGTCTCATCCACGCAATCAATCAAAAAGTGAAAGAAGAAAAAACGCCAATCCTTGGCGTTTGCGTGGGACTGCAGTTGTTGCTCGAGGGAAGCGAGGAAGGAGTACTCCCTGGATTGGGCTGGATCAAGGGCAAGGTCGTTCGCTTTAAACAAGAAAGAATGAACGGAGGTTTCAAGATTCCACATATGGGATGGTCTGAAGTGGAATTACCCAGGTCTTCTTCATTGTTTAAAGATTTGGATATACGGCCACGTTTCTATTTTGTTCATTCTTATTACCCGGAATTGGTTGATGAATATGACGCTCTTGTCTATGCGAATTATGGCTATCCATTTGTTGCGGGTGTTGAGCACGAAAATATTTTGGGCGTGCAATTCCATCCTGAAAAGAGTCATAAGTTCGGAATGAAACTGTTAGATAATTTTGTAAAGAATTATTGATGAAAAGAATACGTGTGATACCACTTTTGCTGATTCGAAAGGGTGGATTGGTTAAATCGATTAAATTCAAAGACCATAAATATGTTGGAGATCCAATCAATGCCGTCAAAATATTTAATGAAAAAGAGGTAGACGAAATTGTTGTCCTTGACATTTCCGCAACGGCAGATAAACGACCGCCCGATCTGCGGCAGATAAAGGAAATAGCTAGTGAGGCATTTATGCCCATGGGATACGGCGGCGGGATCACCAGGCTGGATGAAATTAAGGAGATGATCACGGCCGGGGTTGAAAAAGTTGTCATTAATACGGCGGCATTCCATACACCGCAATTGATAACCGACGGGGCAAAATATGTAGGTAGCCAAAGCATCGTAGTTTCTATTGATGTGAAGAAGAATATTTGGGGGAAATACAAAGTACATGTCCGCAACGGAAGTGAGAATACAAATCTGGATCCGGTCGAATATGCAAAAAAAATGGAGAGTGCAGGTGCAGGCGAATTACTATTGAACTCGATTGATCGTGACGGAACCTTTACCGGCTTTGATCTTGAACTAATCAAAAAAGTCAGTTCAGAAGTTAATATTCCAGTTGTTGCAATAGGAGGCGCCGCATCAGTAAATGATTTCTCGAAAGCCATTGAATATGGGGCTTCCGCGGTCTCTGCTGGCAGCATGTTTGTGTTTCAACAACCGCATCGGGCTGTTCTAATTAGTTATCCGGATCAAAATGAATTAATAGAAAAGATCTTCAAATTCATTCAATAGTTATTAACTCCAAATTCAATTGATGTCAAAGGAAAGCGTCATTAGTTTATATACTGTGAGAGAGTATTTTAAAAATATTCTTCGTTCTGCGATCAAAGGTCCAGAAAGGATTGACTTGCCACTGACCAAATTACTTGAAGCAATGTCGACAAAAGGTCCTTTGACATTTGTACAAATCGGTTCAAATGACGGACTAAAAAATGATCCAATCGGAAATCTGATCAAACAATATAAGTGGAAGGGAATTATGGTCGAGCCTTTTGAAAGTAACTTTTCAAAATTGAAAGAAAATTTCAATGGCTACTCTGGGTTGGTTTTTGAACAATGTGGCATAACGGATAGATCAGGGGAGCGCGATTTTTTTTATATCGAAGATATTGGACCGGATGAACCGGATTGGTACGATCAGGTCGGCTCCTTTGATAAGACCACTTTTTTAAAAAATATAGAGGTAGTCCCTGATTTGAGCAGGCGCATGGCGATCAAGAAAATCTCTACTAAGACTTTCGATGAATTGCTAAGTGAGCATAAGATGCAACATGTCGACATTCTGCATTTGGATACTGAAGGGTATGATTATAAAATTCTTCTCACAATTGATTTCAAAAAATTCCAGCCAACTGTAGTGATATTTGAAAATGAATGGATGACTCAATACGAACTAAAGGAGATCAAAAATTATTTTAAAAAGTTCAATTATAAGCTGTATTATCATCATGTAGATTGCATTGCAGTTAAGCGTTCATGAAAAAATGATGTAAGATGCGAATGATCGTTTCAGACAAAGACCAAGGATATCGTCAGTGTGCAATTTCTCTAATGGATAATATTGCTGATCCTGATATACAGTTTGATAAGGATGGAATCTGCAACTATTATTATGACTACAAGAAATTAGAAAAAGAGCATGTATTTTCAGGTGAAGAAGGGAAAAGTAAGCTAGAAGAATTTCTAAATAAGATCCGGACTGAAGGGAAAGGAAAGCAGTACGACTGCGTTACAGGAATCAGTGGTGGAGTTGACAGCACTTTTCTTGTTTGGAAGGCGAAACAATGGGGCTTGCGTCCATTAATTGTTCATTTTGACAACGGATGGGATTCAGAGATCGCTGTAAATAACATCAACAATATTATTAAGTACACCGGATTTGACTTGTATACGATAGTTGTTAATTGGGAGGAATTCAGAGATCTGCAGCTTTCATACATCAAAGCCTCGGTGGTCGATATTGAAGTTCCCACTGATCATGCAATTAGTGGTACGCTGCAAAGATTGGCAGCCAAGTATAATGTAAAGTATATCCTGAGTGGAAATAATGTAGTTACGGAAGCGATTCTGCCAAAATCATGGATCTTCAATAAGAATGATTATGTAAATCTCAAGAATATCCACGATAAATTTGGGAAGGTTCCCTTAAAAACTTATCCCTTGTTTGGATTGCGGGAAAAGTATGTATATGAAATAGGAAAAGGAATACAAACATTCCAGCCTTTGAATTTGGTGGATTTCAATAAAGACAAAGCAAAGCAGGTTATTGCCGAAAATCTTAATTGGAGAGATTATAAAGGAAAACATTATGAGTCTGTTTTTACCAAATTCTACCAGGCTTATATTCTACCTAACAAATTTCATATCGATAAAAGGAAAGCTCACCTTTCCAATCTTATTTTCTCTCGACAAATAACAAAGGATCAAGCACTGGAAGAAATAAGCAAGCCTTTGTATGAGGAATTGGAATTAAAGCAGGATTTGGAATATGTTTTAAAGAAATTTGGACTTTCATCAAGGGAATTTGAGCAATTAATGAACCAGGAAAGGGTAGAACATGAGGCATATGGAGTACAAAAGCCCCTTGCGGAAACGTATAGATTTCTTAAAATTCTAAGGCCCTTAAAAAAGATTTTACCGGATCGGAGATCATCATGATATCCAACGCGAAAAATACGATCGCTGATTTGATAAGGAATACCTCCATCAATGCTTTTTTTAACCTCCCGGTAAAAGTAATGTCCGTTGAAGATTACTTCCTTTATTATTGTGCAACGTATACACCACAAAAAGCGGTTATCTACCCGGCTGGTTTTCACAATGAAAAAATGCCGGCAACGATTCAGCGGGAAGTTAGCAAGAGGTTTAAAAGCTTACATGGAAGGAATATTCCGGAAGCATTCGTGTTTCAGTTGAAGAATGGTAAAGTGTATGGAATGAACGGTGCTATTATTACTGAAGAATCAATATTGCTTCGCGATGTCTCAAGGGAATTTGGAAAAAGGAACAGGCATAGTGCCTTTGAAAGATTATCCTTTCCGAAACCAACCTACAAAAAGGGTAACGTGGCAGTTTTAATTACTGCAGGTGGGAGTACATACTATCATTGGTTGGTAGATATTTTGCCACGTCTGTTCTTAATTGACCGGGCTGGCGTGTTGAATGACATCGATTATTTTGTGCTGCCACAAATCAAACAGAGATTTCAGGAGGAAACGCTTGACATTTTTGGATTAGACCGCTCAAGACTTATTGAAGTAGATTCAAATGATTTTTGCCTGCAGGCCGAAAACCTTTTTGTTCCTTCATTGCCTTCTTTATTAGGAACAGTCAATCCCTGGGCAGTTCACTTTGTAAGAGAACACTTGACTTCTCTTCCCATGCCGGAGGTTATTACGGGAGACAAAATTTATATTTCCCGAAAAAAAGCATCATCCCGCCGATTGTTGAATGAAGATGAAATTATTCATTTCCTTACCAATTCAGGTTTTGACATCATTGAATGCGAAAATTACTCTTTAAAGGAACAGGCTGCGATTTTTCAAAAAGCAAAAGTTATCGTCGCACCACATGGAAGTGGATTAACAAATATCATGTTTTGCAATCCGGAAACTGTGATCATTGAGATATTTTCATCCGGATTTATTGTTCCGTGTTACTGGACAATTGCCAATTCCTGTTCTCTAAGATATTTTTATGCGCACAGTGCCGATGAAGAGTCGGAACCCGACGCGCCATACTGGAACGGCAGGCAGGAAGATTTTACCTTTCCGATAAAAAAATTGGAAGATCTTTTTAAATTGTCTGGCATCCAATTTAAACCTAATACATAAAATGGTAAGATTCGCTATTATCGGCTGCGGGCGCATAGCGCAAAGGCATGCTGAGCACATTCACAATAGAGGAAAATTGGTTGCAGTATGCGATGTAGTGAAAGAAAATGCGGACAAATTAGCCGCGAAATATGGAGCGCAGCCATATTATAAAATTCAAGATTTGCTCGAAAAAGAAAAATCAGTTGACGTCGTTGCCATTTGCACACCAAACGGTTTGCATGCAGAACATGCTATTTTATCTTTGCGTGCCGGCTTACATGTACTGTGTGAAAAACCCATGGCATTGACCAGTTTCGACTGTGGTGAAATGATAAAAGCTGCTGAGCGGGCGAATAAGCGATTATTTGCCATCAAGCAAAACAGGTTCAATCCTCCTGTTGTAGCCGTAAAAAAAATTATCGATGAAGGCAGACTGGGCAGGATTTACAGTATCCAGCTAAGTTGTTTTTGGAACAGGAACGCGGCATATTACAAAGATTCGTGGAAAGGAACACTGGAGCTGGATGGAGGAACATTGTTCACGCAGTTCAGTCATTTTATTGACCTACTTTACTGGATAGTAGGTGATGTAAAACATGTGCAGGCTGTCATGGCTAACTTTGCGCACAAGAAAATCATTGAGTTCGAAGACACAGGAGTTGTAATCCTTGAATTTCAAAATGGCAGTATTGGCACGATCAATTATACCGTCAATAGCTATGGGAAGAATATGGAAGGTTCGCTCACCATTTTTGGTGAAAAGGGAACCGTGAAAATAGGCGGCCAGTATCTCAATGAACTCGAATATCAAAACATAGAAGGATACCGGATAGAAAATCTGCCCGAAGGAAACAGGGCAAATAATTATGGAGATTACCAGGGTTCGATGAGCAATCATGATAAGGTTTATGATAATCTCATCGAAGTGCTTCAGCATAATGCGGCGATCTCAACCAGTTCATTTGAAGGATTAAAAACGGTTGAGATTATCGAGAAAATCTATCAATCTGTCAGACAGAAAGTGCCGGTGTATTGAGGATGCTGGATACTCGAAGCCGGATGCCGGAAATAAGATTCAGGAGGCCCGATAATTGATTCAAAATATATGTGCGAACTCAGACTAGTTAATTATAATAAAAAACATCCAGTATCCATTATCTGCCATCCATCACCCTGCATTCCATCAACTTCAAACACTTCCCATGGCTCGTCCAAACATTTTAAATATCGGTATTCACCAGAATGTGATTTTCGGAGAGGACGTAAAGTTGGTACAGCCGGTTAATCTCTATGGTTGCACTATCGGCGACCATAGCTTTATTGGACCCTTTGTTGAAATACAGCAAAATGTTGTGATTGGAAAAAGAACAAAAGTCCAATCACATACTTTTATTTGTGAACTTGTTTCAATCGGTGACGATTGTTTTGTCGGGCATGGGGTTGTCTTCATCAACGACTTGTTTGCGGAAGGCGGCCCTGCAGGCGGTGATCAAAGTAAATGGAAAAAGACCAGGATAGGTAATCATGTTTCAATCGGTTCCAATGCAACTATCCTCCCGGTTTCAATATGTGATCATGTGGTCATCGGCGCGGGTGCAGTTGTCACCAGAGACATTATTGAACCCGGTACATACGCCGGTAATCCGGCAAAATGCATCAAGAAATTTTCAGCATCTACGAATAAACCTTGACTATCTGAAGAAAACATCATGAAAAAAATCCCGCTGGTCGATTTATATGCCCAATATCTTTCTATAAAAGAAGAAATTGATGAAGCGATAGCAAACACCATCAAAAACTCAAGTTTTATTGGTGGTTCGGTAAAAGAGTTCGAAAATGCTTTCGCTGAATATGCAAACATTCCATATGTGATCGCTTGTGGCAATGGTACAGATTCTATTGAAATTCTCCTGAAGGCATACGGAATCAAAGAAGGCGATGAAGTCATCGTTCCATCCTGTACCTGGATCTCAACATCAGAGGCTGTAGCCGGTGTCGGTGCCACACCTGTTTTTGTTGATATCGAGCCCAATTATTTTACTATTGATGTTTCTTTGATTGAAAATGCGATTACAGCAAGAACGCGAGCGATAATTCCGGTTCACTTGTACGGTCATCCTGCAGATATGCCAGCCATTATGGAGCTGTCGAAAGAACATGGATTAATTGTTATTGAAGATTGTGCGCAGGCGCACGGCGCGTCGATTGATGGGAAAAAAATTGGCACATTTGGACATGCGGCGAGTTTTAGCTTTTATCCTGGCAAAAATCTGGGGGCTTATGGTGACGCGGGATGCATGGCCACCGCCGATCCAGCAATAGCTGAAAAAGCCAGAATGATTGCGCACCACGGACAAAAGGGTAAACATAATCACCAAATAGAAGGGAGAAATAGCAGGTTGGATGGCATCCAGGCGGCAATACTCCTTGCAAAATTGCCCCACCTCGAAAAATGGACCGAGCAAAGAATTGAACATGCTGCATTCTATTATTCATTATTGAAAGATAGCCAGGTAGAGATTCCAAAAACAAAACCTGGTTATCGTCACGTTTTTCATCTATATGTGGTGAAAGTGAATGAGCGGCAAAATGTCCGCGATAAATTATTGTATGCAGGAATTGAAACTGCCATTCATTATCCTTCGCCGCTTCCATTTCTACCTTGTTACGCTAGTCGCGGGTTCAAGCCTGAGCAATTTCCGGTGGCCGTCGCTAACCAGTCGCATATTCTTTCTATCCCAATGTATCCTGAACTAACAAAAGCCGACCAGTCCGTGGTTGCACGGCATCTTGCCGATAAAGTATTAGTATGAAGATGGAAAATAAAGTGATCTGGATCTTATCGCCCAATCGTTGGGGAAAGATGAAAGTATCCAAGCATCACTACGCATTGACGTTAGCTGCAAGAAATAATACAGTTTATTTCATTGAACCTCCCTCATTAGAGGAAAAGGGGATCAAAATCACAAACCTTGAAGGAAGCGATAAAATTTTCATTGTATCCTATAAGCCCCGGTTTCGGGGAAAGGATTTTCTACCTCGGTTTTTTTACAAATTTCTTTTGCACCGTCAAATTGGCTTTTTTAGAAAAGAAATACCTCAGAAGCCAGACGTGATCTGGTGCTTTGCACCTTTTGTTTATGAAAATCTTCAATGGTTCAAAGCACCCGTCAATATCTTGCACGTAATGGATTTTGGAGTTAAAGCGGATCTTCCACCGGAAGCAAAAACTTCTGATGTAATTTTTGGAGTTTCTGCTTCTATTTTGGATTGGCTTCGTCCATCAGGAATTCCACTTTATTTTCTCAACCATGGATTGGGAAAGGCATTTGCTAAGAAAGCAAATCTCTCACTGAAGTGTGTGGGGCATCAAAAGCATCCCGATCAACATAGATTGAAAGTAGGATACATCGGAAATTTGTTGATGGAAGCACCTGACAGATCCACTATGATAAGTATTATCAGAAATCATCCTGATATTGATTTCGTTTTTTGGGGTCAATATGAAAATGATGGAAGCAACAACCTTGGTAGCTGGTTCCACGGGGATGTGCCTGAGTTTATTAATTTCTTGAAGAACGCCCCTAATGTGATATTGAAAGGCTCCCAGGAGTCGGAAAAGATTCAGGAAGAGATAGATTCAATTGATATGTTCTGGATTTGCTGGAAAGTTGGAATAAGCAAACTATGGGACGGTTCCAATTCTCATAAGATTTTGGAATATTTATCTACAGGCAAGCCGGTGATCGCACATCATATCAAGACATATGAGAACTCGAATTTGTTTTACATGCTTCCAACCGACTCAAATGAAAATTACGAGGCATTATTTGATGATGTGGTTGAAAAAATAAAGAAAGGGGAAGATCCAAACCTGATCAGGGAGAGAATTGAATATGCATTGAATAATACTTACGATAAGCAAGTGGACCGGATAGAAGAGATCCTGAATGGGGTCTGCTCCGAGAATAAGTCATGAAACCTGCACATATTTTATTTGTTACCAGTACAAATTTGTCCACAAATCCCAGGTGTCACAAAGAAATGCAACTGGCCTTGCAAAACGGTTACCGTGTTTCACTTCTTGCATTCACGCTTCCAGGTTGGAGCAAGAGCTTTGAAACTGGATATGTTGAGGAGTTGGGAATAAATGATACTACGTATTTATCTTCCGGACGAAAGCCTTTCTTTCCGTGGTTCCTAAGCTCCATTTTAGAGAAAGCATCGAGGTTAACTCATAAGTTTGGTCTCAGATCTGCATCCGTAACGGCGATGGCGCTTTCTAAAAGAGCATGGCTAATTAATAGATATCTAAAGAAATATAAAGGAAGACCCGATCTCATTATCGCACATAATCCCCCAACTTTTTACCCTGTTGCGCATTTTGCAAAAAAAAACGGCATTAAATACGGAATAGATGTGGAGGACTATCATCCTGGTGAAGGAACGGACCGCAACCTTCATCAGTACATGATCTCGTTAATGAAGATGACTTTTCCGGATGCAAGCTATATTTCTTTTGCAGCTCCACTTATACAAGAGCAGTCTGTTAAACTTCTTAAGGGGCACCTTCCGGGGGAGAACAATCTTCTTACCATTAACAATGTTTTCCCGTCTTCCAACTTTTCACTGCATGGAAAATCAGGTCCAAAAAATAACGGAAAGATTCAATTTGTCTGGTTTTCGCAAAATATAGGTCCAGGCCGGGGACTTGAGTCCTTATTGCCCGCTATGGATCATTTTGCCAGGAATGTTGAACTTACTTTGATCGGAAATCCTGTTGTTGATTTTATTGAGCGGTGGACCCAGGATCGGTCATATGTCCACGTAGTTCCTCCTTTGCAGGCTTCAGAACTTTACGGTAGCTTATCTTCCTATGATATAGGCCTGGCTTTGGAAACAATTTCTGAAGAAAATAGAAAGTATTGCCTGGCAAATAAGATTTGGGCCTATTTTCAATCAGGCTTGTTTATCCTGGCAAGTAACACGCCTGCCCAGGAAAAATTCCTTGATGAATTTAAGGATCATGGATTGATTTGTGAGAATAAGGAAGATGCCTATTCAAAGGCAATTGAATGGATCGTAGGTCATATTGTAGATATCAGGAATCAGAAAAACAAGAGATTTGAAGAGGCCAGATCAACCGGGTGGGAGAATGAAAGAAAAAAGCTGGATTCTAAATGGAGGGATGTGCTGGCAAATTGAAAAATCTGCTGATTATAACTCCCCATTTTCCGCCAGTCAATTCCGCCGATATGCATCGCGTCAGGCAAAGCCTTCCTTATTACCGGGAATTTGGCTGGAATCCTGTCATCATAACTGTAGATCCTAAGCATATAGAATCCTACAATATTGATCCACTATTGTCACTGACAATACCACCTGATATCAGGGTTTACAAAGTCGGAGCTTTGCCCGTTAAAACAACCAGGAAATTTGGATTGGGTAGTCTCTCCATGCGGGCCTACTTTCAGGTTCAAAAAAAAGGAAACGAACTCCTGAGAAAGGAGCATTTTGACCTCGTTTTTTTTTCGACGACCGCTTTTCACGTAATGGCAATCGGACCCGGATGGAAAAAAAAATATGGAGTTCCTTTCATTTTGGATATTCAGGACCCATGGCGAAATGATTTCTATTTATCAAAACCTGCCTCTGAGCGGCCGCCTAAATTTTTCATCAGTTACCAGATTGATAAAAAAATGGAAAGCTCTACAGTGCCAAAGGCGGACGGGATTATGAGCGTGTCCAGCGCATATTGCGACACATTTAAGGAGCGATATAATCTACCGCAAGCGAAATGCAAGGTTATTCCTTTTGGCGCTTCCAATTATGATTTTGAGATTATGCGGGATCATGTCCAGCAAAGCTCAGTGAAACTTAAAGAAGATAAAATTAACCTCGTTTATATCGGAAGGGGAGGCCATGATATGAAAACTTCCTTACAGATTATCTTTAATGCGTTCAGGAAGGGCCTACAGGAAGAACCTGCTCTTTTTTCTCAAGCTCATTTTTCATTTATTGGTACCAGTTATGCATTGCCAGGACAGGGACAGAAAACAATAGAACCTTTGGCTGAAGAGATGGGTATCAAAGATTATGTAACTGAAATGACGGACCGAATTCCATATTTTGAGACATTGTATTTGTTGAGGAAGGCAGATATTTTGCTGGTCCCAGGTTCAAATGACAATACGTATACTGCGTCAAAAATCTATCCATACATATTGGCAGAAAGGCCCCTTTTGGCTCTTTTTCATGAAAACAGCAGCGTGATCAATGTATTGAAAGACGTTGGACTCGACACCTATGTCACGTTTGGCTCACAGACTGACACGACAGAAAAATCAGATGCATTTCACGCTAAAATGAAAAGGATGTTGGCAGGAGGAATGGCCGTCTCATTGAATCATGCGGCCTTTGAACCATACACTGCCAGGGCAAGGGCAAAAGAACAAACTGATTTTTTTAACGAAGTGATCCAGGACAAAAAGTTGGACGTATGAAGTGGAATGCAATTCGAGTCAAGTTGCCCAAGCAGATCCAGTCGGTTGAATTGCTGCGCGGTATTGCGTCATCCATGGTTTGTTATTTTCACCTTGCGAGAGGGAATACAAATTTCCTGGCTGATGACAACTTTGTGAAAAAAATGGCAACCTGGGGCTGGTCAGGAGTACAGATCTTCTTTGTCATTTCCGGATTTGTCATTCCTTACGCTATGTTCCAAAAGAAATATACGCTAAGGAATTTCTTCACCTTCCTGAAAAAAAGAATCATTCGTATTGAGCCGCCTTATTTGATTTCTATTGTTTTGATCATAGTTCTTGCATTCGTATCAACGCTTTCACCTCTTTACAGGGGCGCTCCTTTCCATATAGACTTGCCCAATCTCCTGGGACATATTGCTTACCTGAATGTATTTACCGGGCAGAAATGGCTCAACGATGTGTATTGGTCTCTGGCCATTGAGTTTCAATACTACCTGCTCATTGCGGTTAGTTATGGTCTTATCGTTTCAAAAAAAATATACATACGGCAGGGGTTTCTATTCCTATTCCTCCTTTCATCTTTTTGGTTGAAGGACCTGGGTTTTGTGTTTGTATATGCAACCTATTTCATATCCGGCATCCTGCTGTTTCAATTGGTTTCCCAATTAATTTCATTCACAGAGTATATCATCTCGACGGTTTGCGTAATTGGGGTGTTGGAATTTCAACAGGGGACAGTTTTAAGTTTGATTGTAATAGGAACAATTTTGGTCATTTTGTTTGTCAATCGTGTCCCTGCATTTTTCCGCTTTATGGGAATGATATCCTATTCTCTTTATCTCATTCATGTTCCGATTGGAGGGCGCATCATCAACATCACCGAAGTGAAGACGGGCAACATGATAATAAGGGAACTCATGGTCCCGGTCGCCTTTGCCGGTTGCGTTTTAGCCGCATGGATTTATTACCGGCTGTTTGAAAAAAGATTTAAGATGTATTCGAGCTCGATCAAATATGCAGGATGGGCAACTACTTCTTATGAAGAGAAATCAACTGTTCCTACCACATGAAGTCGGCTTTTGATATCATGAAATTCATCTGGAATCACCCGTTAGCTTCCAAAAGAAGATCATACGCGATCCGGCGGTTTTTTAATTGGCAAATCAGTCAAAGAATTTTTCCTGCACCCGTTATTTTTCCCTTTGTAGAAAATAGCGTTTTGATTGTGGAAAAAGGTATGACGGGTGCTACAGGAAACATCTACACTGGCTTAATGGATTTCGAAGAAATGTCATTCGTTCTGCATTTGCTGAGAGAAAATGATTTGTTTGCAGACATTGGCGCGAATATTGGCGTTTTTAGTGTGCTGGCTTCCGTGAATGCAGGCGCGAATACAGTCGCCATAGAACCGGTGCCAGGAACATTTTCCCGTTTGGTTCGGAATATCCGGGCCAATAATATGAGCGAGAAAATTTGCCCTCGCCAAATAGGCGTAGGCAGTGAGCGGGGAGAAATCCTGTTTTCTTCAAATCATGATACTATCAATCATGTATTGACAGATTGGGAGATCAAGCAAAATGTACCTTCAGTGAAAGTACATGTGAGCACCATCGATGAAATATTCAATTCAGAATGCCCATGTCTAATCAAAATGGATGTGGAAGGCTTTGAATGGCCTGCACTCCAGGGTGCAAAAAGAACGATGAGTGATTCAAGGTTGAAAGCGATTATCATTGAAATCAATGGCAGTGGGTCCAGCTACGGAATTAGTGACGATGAAATTCATTCGTTCCTGCTCAGCCAGGGCCTCACACCATATTCATATGAACCATTTTCGAGAACGTTGACGAGCCTGGACAAGTATGGGCCTACCAACACTATTTATCTTCGGGATCCTGAATGGATAGAGCAGAGAGTCAGTACCGCCAGAAAATTCGAAATATTCAATTGTAAAATTTAACAGGAGAGGCTTTGAAATACAGACTGGCCATTGTTTCCACGCATCCCATTCAATACAATGCGCCCTGGTTCAAATTATTGGCGCAGGAACCACTGATAGAACTTAAAGTTTTTTATACCTGGTCGCAGGCAGGTGGTGGCGAAAAATTTGATGCGGGTTTTAATAAAATGATCGAGTGGGACATTCCTTTGCTGGACGGGTATCATTATGAATTTGTCGAGAACACGGCTAAAGATCCGGGCATTCACCATTTTAATGGAATCGATAATCCGGATCTCAATGAAAAAATTACTAACTGGCAAACTAATGCGTTGCTGATTTTTGGATGGAGTTTCAAGAGTCATTTGTCATGCATGCGTTATTTCAAAAATAAAATTCCCGTTATTTTCAGGGGCGATTCCAACCTGATGGATGAAAGGCCCGGAATCAAAAGAGCAATCCGGAGAATATTTTTGAAATGGGTTTACAAGCATGTTGATTTTGCATTTTATGCGGGTACTCAAAACAAACGATATTTTGAGAAGCATGGTCTTGATGAGTCGCAGCTGGTTTTTGTACCGCATGCGATCGACAATGACAGATTTATGAATGGGGAGAAAGATCATCAATCAGAAGCTAAAAGATGGAGACATTCCCTGGGCGTTCAAGAAAATGATTTTTTGATATTATTTGCAGGAAAACTGGAGGAGAAGAAGAATCCTGATTATATGTTGGACCTGGCTGCTGCAATTCCCGAGAAACACGTTAAGTTTTTGATTGTTGGCAATGGACCTTTGGAAGAAGAATTGAAAGCCAGGGCGTCTCATGATAACAGGATTTTGTTTGTGGATTTTCAAAACCAGAAATTAATGCCGGTTGTCTATAGATTAGGGGATGCTTTTATTTTACCTTCCAAAGGACCGGGAGAGTCGTGGGGATTGGCGGTGAATGAAGCAATGTCTTGTGGAAGACCTGTAATAGTCTCACAAAGAGCTGGGTGCGCTATCGACCTGGTTGAGAGTGGAAAAAATGGTTTCATCATGGATCCGGAAAATACCAATGGGGCAGTTGAATATTTGTATTCATTGGTAAAAGACCACAATAAAACCCGGGCTGCCGGATGCGAGTCAATCAAATTAATTGAGGCTTTCTCATATGGAAAGGGCCTGGAAAATATTTCCGAATTTTTTCAATCGAGATTCGAAATTCAAAACTGAAGAATTACCACCAAAGGAAAATTTCTTTTCATGATCAAGGAGCAATACGACGCATGGCATAAGGAATATGACCCGATCTTCACTGATCCGCTATCTTTCCAATGGTATCAGACTGTTTATAAACTGGTTCCAGATTTGAATTCCGCAAATGTGCTTGAGATTGGTTGTGGATCCGGCGCGTTTGCTTCGGTATTGAGCAAGCGATTCCCTGGCATGAAACTAACAGCCATCGACATCTCGAGCCAGGCAATAGAAAAGGCAAAAGAAAATTATTCTGGCATTGATTTCCAGGTGGGGGATGCGGAGAATTTGCAATTTGACGACTCTTCTTTTGATTTTGTGATTTCCTGCGAAACACTGGAACATCTCCCACATCCGAAAAGCATGTTGAAGGAAATACACAGGGTTTTGAAGAATTCCGGCAGGTTCATTCTTACAACGGAGAATTATTTCAATGGTATGATCCTGCTTTGGATTAAGTCGTGGATTCAAAAAAAGCCTTTCAACTCAGGCTCGGGACTTCAGCCTCATGAGAATTTCTTTACCTTCTTTATGATCAGGAAGTGGATGCGTTTGCAATCATTCAACCTCACTCACACTGAAAGCAACCACTTTCAGTGGCTACTTTTACCCGGTTTCCGGCCGGACCAACTTTGCACGATGGATTTCAAAAATCCTTTCTTAAAGAATTTATTCAAGCCATTCGGGAGGCATTATACTTACTGTGGAGAAAAACTGACCTAGTTAATAATCTTGATGAAAAAGGGAAGAATACTATTTTTTATTGGAGGGTCTTACGTATCGGGCCTGGAAATTGTTACACTTCATCTATTGAAGGGTCTGAAAGATAACGGGTACGAATTGTCCTGTGTCATAAACGGGTGGAATGATGGCGTGTTCAAAGAAAAATTAAATGAAATAGGAATACCTTTTCATGAAGCGAAATTGGGCTGGCTTTATTTTAGAAAGCCCATGTGGACGTTGGATAGCCTGGCTAATTATCCAAAGGCTTTTCTCACCTGCAGAAAGATTCTTCGTTCTTTCAAACCCGATGTGATTCACTTTTGCAGCTATCACAACCTGATCATGCTGTATCCGCTGATCAGGATAAAATCAGTCTACAACCTGCAGGAAACGCACTTGCCGACCAGAAAGCATAAGGCTATATACAATCTTCTGAATAAAAAGATAAATGCGTTTACTGCAGTATCGGAACATATTAAGAGAGTGCTGTTGAATCTGTCCATTCCAAATGAGAAAATTCATCTAATTTATAATGGAATACCTGCAGTTACGGAAAATGGCGATCAGGAAAGAGAAGCGCTGGTTCAGTCTAAAATTTTGGAATTTGCTATCATAGGACAGGTGGCTGAGTGGAAAGGGCATTCTAATTTAGTTGGAGCAGTTCAAAATTTGGTCGGGAATAAAAAGGATAATTTTGTAGTAGTAGTTTACGGGAACGATAATAACTCGTATGCTGCCAGTTTAAAAGAAAGGATAAGAGAAAAGAATCTCGAAAAATGGTTTTTGTGGAAAGGGTTTGTAAACAGCCAGGACAAAATTTACGAAGATTGTGCTGTCGTCATTGTGCCAAGTTTGTCTGAAGAGCCTTGCTCATTAACCATCATTGAGTCGATGACAAGGGCAAAAGGACTGATTGTGTCGGACAGAGGAGGAAATCCTGAACTCATCCAAGATAAAAAGAATGGACTGGTTTTTAAGGCTGACGACGATGTTTCCCTGAGTGACTGCATGCAGTTGCTTCTGGATGATAGAACTAAAATTTTAGAATATGGAAAGGAAGCGCGCAACAAAGCGCTGCTTGAATATTCATCAATAAAAATGACCAGTGAATACCTTTCGATTTATGACGAATTTATAAACAACCATAACTGAATCTGAATTCAAACTATGATAGGCAAATCGTTCATGCATTTGATGAAGGTAGTCACGGGATTGGATGAACCAAGGACGCAAACAACCAAGAATGAGAGAAATGCGCTGGCTTCTTACTCCAGCCAGGCACAGTTAGCCGTAGAAATTGGTGTATTTGAGGGATATAATACTGCGCTCATTGCTCGATCTATTCCCAAGGACGCGGTCCTTTTTGGCATAGATCCTTTTTTTAAAGGAAAATTGGGTATTTGTTACGAAAAATTTATTACGAAAAGCCATTTGGCTAAATTTCGTGTCGGAAAAAAGGTGAAGCTCATTGAGAAATTAAGCTTTGACGCCCTCAAGGATGTTCCGGACAATATTGATTTTATTTTTATCGATGGGGATCACTCCTGGAAGGGTATTGAAAGAGACTGGCATGATTGGTCA
>PSRA01000188.1 GCA_003175695.1 Bacteroidota bacterium
GGTTGATGAAGGATATGAATTTATACTTCATCAGATTCCGAAATGCGATTTTCAAATAATTCCTGATCATAAAATTCTAATTTATAAGGCTGGATAAGGTACGGATTCAAGTCATGCCCTCCTGTTCACAAGTCGCTAGTGGTCAATCTATCTGAACGAAAGAGAAACTCTCCCGCTACCTGCGTCCACATGAATGGGTATTCCTCCTCCATTCAATTTTCCAGTGAGAGATTTCTCTTCCATGGACCCGCTGAAATTTGCCAGGGTCTCCGTTTTGATTTTATCTCCAAAGAGTTTCAAATCATAACCTTTACCTTTTGGAATTTCCAAATCAATATTTCCTCCTGAATTGTGCAACTTGACAAATTGACTCGGCTCTTTAACCGCCACATCAATATTGCCCCCACTCGTAGAAGCATCGATGCTGCATGACATTTCTTGGAGATTTACATTTCCTCCGGAAGTGTGAGCACTCAATTCTCCGATGACGGATTCGCCTTTAACTGAGCCACCGCTTGTCGTTGCGGTAACAGTTCCGTTGAGGTTTTTCAGTGTAAGAGAACCACCGGATGTCTTCAGACTAATTTTGCCTGAACAATCGCTGGCTTCAACATTGCCTCCACTCGTTTCCAGATCTATATTGTCTTTTGATCCGGATACCACGATATTTCCACCGGAAGTTTCACCTGTTATTTTCCCCGAAATTTTATCAACAGACAAGTTGCCTCCGCTCGTTCTAAAATCTTGCGTGCCGCTTAGATTTAACAACTTAATATTCCCACCACTGGTAGAGAGATCTGTTGAGACGCTTTGTGGGACATAAATGCGATAAGAGACATTCAACGCTCTTTTCCAATTCATATCTCTCTCTTTAGCTTTTGTAATTGCCTTTAATTTTCCCCCGCTCGCACTAATGTTCATTTCATAATTCTCATCCAACCTCTTCTTGATCTCATCTTTGGAAAGGCTTCCCTCGTTCCCATTGGGAGTGATGTAAACTTCGATTCTTGCATCCGAATTGTTACCTCCCGTAACGGATATGTTTCCTCCTTGCGTTTTTGCTTCTACTTCTTTAATGGCTTCATTTGACAAGGGTTTTGTCATATAAGGCGTATTGCTTGTCTGTGCGAATCCAACTGTCGTAGCTAGCGCCAGAAATGGAATGAAAAGATATTTTTTCATGGTTTTATTTTTTGTTTTAGAAGTTCTCTCTTTGATTAATAGTTGCTTTATTATTTATTTCTGAAAGAAATATTATTCAGTCCTTAGGCTTTTTTTAAGAGCCGAAGCCTTTTTTATACCTCAGCTCATGTTAAGAGCTATTCAGTGCGGAGGCTCTTTACGGGATTGCTTACCGCGGCACGAATTGCCTGTACGCTTATGGTGAGAAAAGCAATGAGTATCGCTAATAATCCTGCAGACAGGAAGATCCACCATTGAAGATTAACCCGGTAAGCAAAATCCCTCAACCACCTGCTCATGGTAAGCCATGCGATGGGTGCAGCTATCACAAAAGCGATGAGAACCAATTTTAGAAAATCAATGGAAAGCAGGTTAACAATATTCGACACGCTGGCTCCCATCACTTTGCGGATGCCAATTTCTTTTGTTCTCTGGATAGTGCTATACGAAGCCAATCCTAACAATCCAAGACATGAAATAAAAATGGCCAGAATAGCAAAATTCACAAAGAGGTTCCCGAATTTTTCTTCGCCTGCATACTGTTTGTTAAAAAATTCATCAAAAAAATAATAGCTGAAAGGCCTGTTTGGCATTAGCCGCTTCCAACTCTTTTCAATCGCTCCAATGGTATTTTGCAGATTTCCTGGATTAACACTAGCAGATACGAAATAGAAGGTATTTGGCTCGATTAGCATACTCAGTGGCCTGATTTGTTGCTGCAACGACCTGGAATGAAAATCCTGCACAACCCCGATAATTTTCCCTTCACGACGTTCACGAAACCATTGCCTGAATCTTTTTCCTACCGCTTGTTGCGGAGAAGAATAACCAAGGATTTTAATTGCTGCTTCATTGAGGATCATGGCCTGTGCAGTATCAGTCATAAAATCCCTGGAAAAACCGCGACCTGCCAATACTTTAATCTTGTACAAATTCAAATAATCAAAGTCCACGAAATACAGATCGAGGTTGGCGATTTGCAGACTCCCTTTGGTGTTTTCAATTTCCGAGGTAGCGCTCGGATTGTCGGATCCCGGGACACTTGAAGACAGCGCAACGGCATTTACGCCGGAAACACCGGAGATTTCTTGTTTAAACGTCGTACAGGCCGAGTCTCCCTGTGCATCTATAATCATAACCTGGTTCTTGTCGAATCCCAGGTTCTGGTTTCGCATATAGGTCAATTGCGAGTATACAATTATGGTAGCTACGATCAGCGCAATTGAAATGGTGAATTGAGCAATAACCAGCCCCTTTCTCAGGAGCAGTCCCTTCGTGCTGCTGGAAAATCGTCCTTTCAAAACGGTTATAGGAATGAAAGAAGAAAGCACCAGGGCGGGATAAATTCCAGCTATCAGACCGATCCCCAGAGAAATAAGAAACAACGTGAGCAGATATTGTGGGTGCTCGAAAATGCCGTTGGCCACTACTTTTCCGGACAAATGATTGAACAAAGGCAGCAATAACAAACATAGCTGAACAGCGAGCGCAAAAGCTACGAGACAGATAATGACAGACTCCACCAAAAATTGTCTTGTCAATTGAAATTTTACTGCACCTACTACCTTCCTGATCCCGACTTCTTTTGCCCTTTCTGAAGACCTGGCCGTTGTGATATTTATAAAATTAATACATGCAATGAGCAGGATAAATAGGCCAATGACAGAGAAAATATAAACGTTGTTAATATTCCCGGTCTTGCTACCATTTCTGGTTGAACGCAGATACACATCCTTCAAGGGTTCTAAAAAAAGGGTCGGATACCTCTGCCACTTCTTCATTTCTGTGCCATGCCTATTTTCAAGAAATGCGGGAAATTTTCTCTCTAATGCAACTGCGTTGGTTCCTGGTTTCAATAACAGGTAAGCCTGAGCGCCATAAACTCCCCACTGGTTGTCTAAGTTTGTCGCGAATTTCTGGATCGTCGACATGGAAATGATAATATCGCCTTTGATCTGGGAATTTTCCGGAATATCTTTCATGACCCCAGTAACTTTTGCCGGCCCAGTAACTCTTGCCTCCAATGTAGCCCCTGTTATTATTACTGTTTGGCCAATAGGATCTGCATTACCAAAATATTTTTTCGCAGTGGATTCGGAGAAAACAACACTGAATGGTTCAACGAGCGCTTTATTGGGATCACCTTTCAGTAATTTAAAATCGAATATTTTGAAGAACGGCGAATCAGCCCACATGACATTGTATTCCAGGAATTTGATATCGCCTTTTCTAATTAATACATCATCGTTTACTAGGAGCCTGGCGAATGATTCGATTTCAGGAAATTCCTGTTTTGCGTTGGGAGGAACTGCCCAGGAAGGGCCGTCTGCATTGAAAGTTTCCGTTGAAGTTTTAATATCACTGACTATCCGGTAAATCCGGTCGGCTTTTGTGTGAAATGAATCATAGCTAAGTTCAAATCGTACATATAAGAATATCAGGAAGAATGCCGCCATGCCGACTGCCAATCCAGTCAGGTTAATGAAAGAAAAAACTCTGTGTTTCCACAAATTTCTAATAGCTGTTTTCAAATAATTCTTATACATAAATTCGTCCCTTTATAAAAATTCTAATTACCCATTGATCCTATTCGGTTCTCAGGCTCTTGACCGGATTGGCAATCGCCGTTTTGATCGCCTGGAAACTAATGGTGAACAAAGCAATCGCCAAGGAAATCAATCCTGCCACCGGGAATACCCACCAAGCCACCTTAATACTGTATGCAAAATCCTCCAACCATTTGTTCATCATCATCCAGGCTATGGGTGTGGCTATTACAATCGCTATCATTACAAATTGGAGGAACTCTTTTGACAGAAGGGTGAACACTGAACGGATGCTTGCACCCAACACTTTCCGGATTCCTATCTCTTTGGTCCTTTGTTCAGCGGTGAACATGGCTAATCCCAATAGGCCCAGACAGGAAATGAAAATGGCCAGGAAAGAAAAATAACCTGAAAGCTTTCCAATGACCTGCTCGCTTCTATATAATTTTTGATATTCTTCATCCGAAAACTGATAAGTAAATGGAAATTTAGGATTAAGCCTTTTGGACAGGGTTTCCAGGCTTGCCAGTGCTTCCTTTGTCTTGCCTGCTTCTGTTCTTATCAAGATATCGCCGTAGTCATCGGTCTCGCCTAAGCGAAGAACCAAAGGTTTGATCTTTTCATATAATGACGTGAAATGAAAATCTTTCACAACTCCGACGATCCTTCCTTTTTTACCCCAAAAAGTCAGAGGCTTGCCAATAGGGTCTTTATAAGTGATTTTTTTTAGTGCTTCTTCGTTTACAATATATCCTGAGGAATCTGTAGCGAAATCTTTTGAAAAATCTCTGCCGGTCGCCAGCTTCACATTCATGGTTTTGGTGAAATCATATCCCACTGCTGCCTGGGTGAACATGGGTCTTACATTTGGATCCTTACCATCCCATTCCACGCCGCCCGTTCCATTATCTATCGAAGTAGGTGCCTGAGAGATGCGAGTGATCATTTTGATACCCGGCATGTGAAGTCCTTCGCTTTTGAACACCTGATAATTCTTGACCAGGTCTCCTTCCAGGTGCATGTAGATAAGATTTTCACGGTCGTATCCCAGATCTTTAGCCTGGATGTAATGTACTTGCTGGGATATTACAATAGTTCCCACCATCAATACAATAGATAGAACAAATTGAAAAATGACCAACCCCTTGCGGAAATAAGTTGCCTTGTTACTATATTTTAATTGCCCTTTAAGAACTTTCACCGGTTTGAATGAAGAAAGAAAAAGAGCGGGATAGCTGCCTGAAATGAATCCGGTGCACAAGGCTAAAATTACAATCGCAAGCCAAAACTGAATCATTGTATAGGGGAGCACAATTTGTTTCCTGGTCAGTTCATTGAAGGTTGGCAGGAAGAAGATCACAAGTAATATTGCTATCAGCGCTGCTAAAAAAGCGATTAGAATTGCTTCACCTATGAATTGGCCGATCAACGTCCACCTCGCTGCACCAACTACCTTTCGGATTCCAATTTCTTTTGCCCTCTTTACGGAGCGGGCTGTAGTGAGATTCATGAAATTGATGCAGGCGATCAATAAAATATAAATGGCCACTATACTGAAGAGCCTTACATACTCAATGCGGCCACCGGCTAATTTCCCATTCTTAAATTGTGAATGAAGGTATATGTCGTCAAATCTTTGTATGCCTAATTGAATGCGGAAGGATGCATTTTGCTCTTTGTTGTAATTGTCCAGGAAATGAGTGATCTTTTTCTCAAAGGCAAGCGGATCTGTATCCTTCCTCAAGACTATTAAACAACGTGGACCATTATTGCCCCATTCTTTTAACCAGGTGTTTTCTTCTTTGAAAAATTCCCAATTGATAAGAAAATCAAATCTGTCAGAACTGTGAGGAGAAAGATTTTCAAAGACTGCGGTGACGGTAAGATCCTTTTTATTTTCATAACGGATTGTCTTGCCAATGGCCGCAGCGGGACTCCCAAAAAAATCATTTGCCATCTTCCTTGAAATGGCAATACTGACGGGAGTCTTGAGTGCTGATTCCGGATTTCCTTTTAGGAGTGGATAGCTCATCATCTTGAAGAAATCTGCACTTGCGTGGTTGCCCTCCTCTTTTTGAATCTTTTCACCAACCTGGAATGTATTTGTTCCGTTCCATGCCAAGGCAGAAGCATATTGGACTTCCGGCAAGACTCTTTTCATTTCATCAGAAAGTAATCCGGGAGTCCCATGGAAGGCCTCAATTTTATTATCATAGTACTGCCTTTCGTAGACACTATAAAGCCTGGGACCACTGGTATGAAAACTATCCATGCTTCTTTCGTCGTTCACCCATAACAGAATCAACAGGCTGCAAGCCATCCCTAAAGTCAGGCCGAGAATATTGATGAATGAAAAGACCTTGTTTTTTCTCAGGTTCCTAAAAGCGGTTAAAAGATAATTCTTAAGCATGGTGCTCGTTTAATTCGTTATCCTGTTCTTGAACTCCTCCAAAGAGCCATGGCTATTCTGTGCGAAGGCTCTTGACCGGGTTCGAGGTTGCGGCACGAATAGCCTGAAAACTGATTGTAACCAATGCGATGACCAGGGCAATAGCCGCCGTGATCGCGAAGACGATCCAGCCAATTTGAATCCGATAGGCAAATTCCTGCAGCCATTTATGCATGACCCACCAGGCAATCGGTGAGGCGACCAGAATAGCAACGCCAACCAGTTTTAAAAAATCGGCGGATAATAGCGCAACGATACTTGGAACACTGGCACCCAATACTTTTCTCACGCCTATTTCTTTGATTCTTTGTTCGGCACTGAATGCAGCCAAACCGAAAAGTCCAAGGCAGGAGATAAGAATGGCTATTCCTGTGAAATATTTTACAATTGCAGACAAGCGATTTTCTGCTTCATAATTTTTTTGAAAATCCTGGTCAAGGAAGCTGTACTCAAAGGGTTCTCCCGGATTCAATTTTTGCCATTCATCTTTGATTGTCGACAGTACCTGGCCAATATCTCCGGTCTTCGCATGAACGATGGCGAAATTGAATTGGTCGTTTTGGGCTGTTAGGTGAAATCCATAGGGTGTAATAGGCAGATGAAGATCTTCATAATGAAAATCTTTTACGACGCCTACAATTTCGAATCCATAATTCTTACCATGAAAATCGAAGAATACTTTTTGACCGATTGATGCCTGTGCCGAAGGAAATCCGATTTCTTTGATCGCACTTTCGTTCAGGATCATTCGAAAATCAGTATCTGCCGGAAATTGTGGAGAAAACAGTCTGCCGGCTACAGGTTTAATATTCAACGTTTGCAGAAAATAAGGATCGACATAGTTCATGCGTGTTCTCTTCCCATCTTGCATCGATTGACCCTGGCGATAAAACAAGTTATCAGAGGGATTATAAATGCCGGGATAATATAAAGAAGCGCCAATACTTTCTATCGCCGGGTTGTTATTGAGATGATCTCGGAATGTGGTGTAGATGTTCCTTGCCGTCTGACTGTGAAATGGAATGACTATTTGCCTGTCCTTATCAAATCCCAGGTCGGCGGCACGCATGTAACTCATTTGGCTGGTGATGATGACAGAGGCAATAATGAGCGTAACGGAAATGATAAATTGAAATATCACCAGTCCCTTTCGTAGGGAGAGTGCGCCCAAAGAATTTGAAAATCTTCCTTTTAAAACCTGGATAGGTCTAAATGCCGAAAGGAAGAAGGCAGGATAACTGCCGGCAATTAAGCCGGTAATGATGGAAAGAACAAGGAACGCTAAAATGGCTGGAACATTTTTTAAGAAAGAAAGTTCCAGTTGTTTTGAAGCCACAGCATTGAAGGCGGGTAAAAGCATTTTGACGAGTGCAATGGCGAATAAAAAGGCGATCAGGCTCATGAAAATAGATTCGCCTATAAACTGACTAATCAAAGATTTTTTTTCTGCGCCCAGAACTTTGCGGATCCCGACTTCAGCCGAGCGTTTCGAGGAGCGCGCCGTAGAGAGATTCATAAAATTGATGCAGGCGATAAGCAGGATGAATACTGCTATGGAACCCAGGATAAATAAATAGGTCGGGCTGGAAACTGGCGTTACATTTTCGCTCAGTTTTGTATAAAGATGAATCGCCGGTACTGGTACAAGGAATTGCTTTTTACCAAATCCCATATCTTTCAGGGATTTGCCGGCATATTTGTCAATGAATGCCGGAAATTTTGCTTCAAGTCTTTGGGGATCGGTACCTTTCTTCAGCTGCAGGTAGGTGTAATACATATTGTTGGTCGCAAGATCATTCTGCTGCTGTTTAATATAGCCTTCAACTGCCCCGCCCATCATGCTCATGAAGAATCTTGCATCAATATGTGAAGGATTTTCAGAGGGCCTGAACACACCTGTCACTAAAAAATCGTTATCGCCATTAGTGCTGCTGCTGATGTGAATGACTCTGTTAAGGGCATCCTCGTTGCCAAAAACTTGCCTCGCAATTTCTTCGGAAAGAACAACGCTATTTGGCTTTGATAACGCAGTATTTGGATTTCCTTCCAGAAATTGATAGGTAAACATTCTGAAAAATGTCGAGTCAGCAAGTAATCCTTTTGTCTGGTAGAATGACTTCATATTACCCCTTTCATTGTACTGAAAAAGGGTTTTGTCTTCAGAAAACAGACGAGCCAGGCGGGTCGATTCTTTTATTTCAGGGAAGACATGCTTCATTGTTTCGCCCATTCCGGCGGGTGTATTGGGCAAGCTTTTTTCTTCACCTTGGAGGATGAAAGTAGTTCCCAGCTGGTAAAGTTCTTTGGCATTCTCCTGGTGCTTGTCATAACTTAGTTCGTTCACAATATATAGTCCTATCATCATGCAACAGGCTAGCCCAACCGAAAGGCCAAATATGTTGATGAAAGAAAATGTTTTGTTCTTCATCATGTTGCGCCAGGCTACTTTGAAATAACTTTTTATCATGATTTTCCGATTTCTTTCGTTTAATAACTTCTTCCAATACTAAGTTGACAGAAGCTGAAAGAGTACGGTCAGGATTGGGCAGCTATCAATGATAACTTTGTTCATGCATCTAACTCATTAAGAAGTCCGGCTATCGGGTTGGTTAAAGCGGACTTAACTGCCTGAAAACTTATCGTACGTCACGAAATCAGGAAAACGCCCAAACCTGAAATAATAAAAACCCAGCAGCTGACGAGAAATTGCCTGGTAGATATTTTTCCGTTTTTACGTAAGCCTTCAAAACTCAATTCATCCTGCACCCAGAACAACCATATTCCAACTGCCAGCCCAATGGCCAGGCCGCTGATATTGATGGCGCTGAAAAATTTATTTTTTTGCAGGTTTGCCGGTCAGTCTTGGAATAATTTTTCAACATAGTGGGTGCCGCCTTTCTCTATGGAAGAAGGATACATCACTGGCAGGACCTTCTCAACGGTGAAAGGGTATCCAACTTCCTCGACAAATAGTCTTTGAGATATGACATCAAACCAGGATGTTCTCTGTAACAGTCTGACCATCCAGCATGCGAATGATTCGATGACTATATTGAGCATCGTGTTCGGAGTGCGTCACCATAATGATGGTAGTCCCTAGTTCATTTAAATCTGTCAGGAGTTGCATCACTTCATTACCGTTGGATGAATCGAGATTACCTGTAGGTTCGTCAGCAAGGATCAACTTGGGTCTGTTGACGACTGCGCGCGCCACTGCAACACGTTGTTGTTGACCACCCGAAAGTTGTTGCGGATAGTGGTTTCGGCGGTGCATGATTTGCATTTTGTCAAGAACTGTTTCCACCCTTTTTTTCCTCTCCTCTCCCTTCACTCCCAAATAAATCAATGGAAGTTCTACGTTTTCGTAAACTGTCAGTTCGTCGATGAGATTAAAACTTTGAAAAACAAAACCGATGTTTTTCTTGCGCAGGTCAGCTCTTCTACGCTCATTGAAATGAGCTACCTCAATTCCATTAAACAGGAAGCTTCCACTATCCGGATCGTCCAGAAGGCCCAGGATATTCAGGAGAGTTGATTTTCCGCACCCGGAAGGGCCCATCACAGCAACAAATTCTCCTTCTTTTACCTCAAAAGAAAGTTTGTTCAAAGCGATGGTCTCTACTTCTTCGGTCCTGTAGATTTTTTCGAGGTTGGTGATGTTGATCATTTATTTTTTATTTATGGTGAATATTTA
>PSRA01000054.1 GCA_003175695.1 Bacteroidota bacterium
CCGCCATTACTTCCTGCGTCTTATCATCAAAAATCACTTTTTCACCAGTTCTGAAGGCGGCATTGGTCATTATTACCGCAATTGCATGATTATAACCTGCTTCGATAGGTGCGTTGGGTTGTTTGCGGTTGCGAACGCAATCCATCCAATTTCGTATGTGCGCCTGGGTTAAAGGATCGCCTCCCGTGCTGGCCCCTGTAGACGTTTTTATGGCCATTTCATTGAGGGAAATCTCAGGAAGAAGGTTTGCCTGCATTTGCATTTGATTCGCATAATGAGCGGTAAGGCCGCCTTCGGGACTGATCTTATTAGTATCTAAATTGAGGGCACCTCCGTTCGAATAATAGATCTCCTTCACGTCACCAGCGGCATTCGTTTGTCTGGATGTAAATACTACCTGGAATCCGCTCCCCGGATCGTTCATTGGACCGTAATCGAAAACTGCCGTCAGTGTGTCGGCATTTTTCCTTCCATCCTTCCAGACATAATTTCCGCCATTTACAGCAACGCTCCTGGGATGAGGCAGCCCGCTGAACCAATGCACAGTGTCAATCTGGTGGCTCATCCATTGACCGGGAATTCCAGACGAATATGGCCAAAACAACCTGAATTCAAGGTATTTTCTGGGATCAAAAGACTCATAAGGGCGATTGATCAGAAAACGCTTCCAGTCGGTATCTTCTTCTTTCAGTTGACTGACCAAAGAAGGCCGCCGCCAACGGCCGGGCTGATTTACATTCCATGTCAGTTCAACCATTACAATAGGCCCGAATTTGCCCGATTGAATAAAATCATATGCGGCTTGATAATTAGCTCCACTCCTTCTTTGAGAGCCGATCTGAACGATCTTGCCACTTTCCTTCACGGCTTTCAAAACGGCGCGGTTATCCGCCATGGTTTCAGCCAATGGCTTTTCTGTATATGTATCTCTGCCTGCCCGAACGGCTTCCACCGTATGATAAGCATGCTGAAAATCTGCGGTGCTAATCATGACTGCATCTACCTCCTTGATATTGTATAAGGCGTCGTTATTAACACAAGCGATGATATCATGATTAAATTTTTGCTTGAGAATGGCCTGGCCTTCCTCTCTTCTTTTTTTCCATATGTCTGAAACCGCAATGATATCGAAATTGAATTCCTTATGGCAACTCAGAAAGGACGGTATATGGGCATCCATGTGCCGGTCAGAGAATCCTATAACACCTACCCTTATCCGATCATTAGAACCCATGATATTTCGGTATGAAGAAGCTTTTAAGCCAATAGAACCGGAATATATGGCTGCCCCCGTCAATGCAGTTTCTTTAATGAAGTCTCTCCTTGAATTTTTCATGTGCAATCGTTTGAGAAAAAATTAAAGTTATACATTAGTGCAATGCGATTAAAAAAAAATCAACAGATGCAGGCAAGAGATAATCATCTTTCAAAAAAAAACGGTAGAATTCTTTACTGGCTCCGTCTAATGGCTTTGTCAATTTTCGGATTTTGTGCCTTGTCAACTCAACTGGCGAAAGCGCAGAATTCCTTGGAAATAAATATACATGCAGTGGAAGGCGAGAAGGTCATTGCGGTGGAAGTCCAGGGAAAAGCGTTTACCAACCTGTTTTATCCTGATAGTCTTGCGAAACCTGTTTTATTCCCGATACATGCGCCAAATGGCGGTCTTATCACAAGAGGATTTCCCTTAGATACAAGGCCGGAAGATGCGACTGATCATCCACACCATATTGGACTTTGGTTTAATTATGAAAATGTAAATGGGCTAGACTTTTGGAACAATTCATATGCCATCCCGGAAGAAAAAAAATCATCTTATGGTTGGATTAAAGTCGACAGCATTCAGGACATAAAAAGCGGGAAACTTGCCTGGATCAAATGGAGTGCGAATTGGCAAAATCAAAAAGGCGACAAGCTCCTTCGGGAAAACACTATTTATTTTTTTTCTGCAAATCAGGCATGGCGTATTATTGATCGTGTCACGGTGCTTACAGCAGTACAAGATGTCTCGTTTGATGACTCCAAAGATGGATTACTTGGTTTGCGCGTGGCACATGAATTGGAATTGCCCTCCGCCCAACCCAAACAATATTTCGATAATAAGGGAAATTCTACGACCGTGCAAGCAAACTCCTCCAATGCTACCGGGAATTATTTGACCAGTGAAGGCAGGCAGGGCGATAGCGCGTGGGGAACAAGAGCAAAATGGTGTTTGCTTTACGGAAAGAAAAACAAAGATTCTATAAGCATACTGATAATCGATCATCCTTCCAATCCCGGATTTCCTACTTATTGGCATGCGAGAGGATATGGGTTATTTGCAGCCAATCCGCTTGGACAAAAGATCTTCAGCAATGGGAAAGAGTCACTGAACTTTAAGTTGAATAAAGGGCAGTCGGTTACTTTTCGATACAGGGTTGTAGTTGCATCCGGAAAGAATCGATTGACTCCAAATCAAATTGATTTTCTTGCGAAAGAATTTTCAAATAAATAATTGCGGAGTGGTGGAATGGCAACTTTTTTACCACATCGCGAAATGAATATTCGCATTTAACGAGTATTGTTTTTGCACGAAGGAATATGCGGGCTCAACCCCAATTCCAATTCCGTGCGTGATAGGATAAACATAACGAATACCGGCCCTCGTTTCAAAAGTGCTCAGGTTAACAAATTCGGGGGCTGCAATTACATACAATCTGTTTATTATTTCGAATTGGCCCTTCACGTAAACGGAATAGTGAACAATTTCAGCGGCATTATTCAGCTTATCACCGGAGTCATTAAACCATTGCAATTTCGCACCCAAAAAATAGCTAAACCGGCTTTTTTCTTTGTTCCATGTACCTCCCTCGAAACCAAAACCAATATTTGATCCCTGTTGCAATGCATAATAAGTGGTGATTGAGGCAAATGACTGGCCTTTGCAATCCTTACAGTCCTTGGATTGGGCTGATGCCGCAACAAAAGATAAGATGAATGCCAGTGAAAAAATGAACCTGGAAGCTCGATTAAGAGTATCAATTAATGATCTGTAGGTAATCGGGCGATGGTTTGAGCCGTAAACCATCTTCGGATCGATTTGCGTTTTCATGTAAAATTTATTAATAGGCAAAAGAAGATTAAGCGGTTGATGAACCGGCTTCCCATAGGTAGCATGGAAACATTAAGGCAGCACACAGGGTGGCTTCAATAGGAAACTTTTTGTCTTCTTCGAGGATGTATTGGAACGAGGGAAAAATACCGAAGCGCGTCGAGCCTGCGGTTAATTCAGAGGATGGGAGAACCAGTAAATATATTTATTAATCCTGATTTTTAAAAGCCCCCTAGACGCAATTTTTCAGGTAAAAGAAAAACATTCACAACCTGCTCCACGAACTATGTTTTAGCGAACCCAATTTGAGTTGCTAACAGGCTTTGTACCATCCCAATTTTGGAAATTCTTTGAAATCATCTTCTGGATGCGCTTATACAACTACTTTAGAACTTTCTCGATTGCAGCCAGCTCTTCCTTAGTATAATTAATATTGCGAAGTGTTTCTAAATTGTTATCCAATTGCTGAACGGAACTGGCACCAATCAAAACTGAGGTAATTCGCCCATCTCTTAATAACCAGCTCAGGGCCATTTGGGCAAGGGATTGTCCCCTTCCCCTGGCTATTTCATTCAGCTTTTTCACCTTATCCAGCTTCTCTTCCGTTACCTCACTTTTCTGGAGGAATCCGGTAGCCTTTGCAGCTCTTGAATCTTCGGGTATTCCTTTCAGGTACCTATCGGTCAGGAGGCCTTGAGCAAGTGGTGAAAAAGGTATACATCCCACGCCATTTTTTTCCAGGACGTCTAACAGGCCCCCTTCTACCCACCTTTCAAACATTGAATATTTGGGTTGGTGAATGAGGCATGGTGTACCCAGGCTTTTTAGAATCCTGATGGCTTTTTCAGTTTGCTCTGCGGAATAATTGGATAATCCTACATATAATGCTTTTCCTTGTCTGACAGCAGCATCAAGTGCCGTCATTGTTTCCTCCACTGGTGTATTTGGATCAGGGCGATGAGAATAAAATATATCTACATAATCGAGGCCCATTCTTTTTAAACTTTGATTAAGACTGGCGATTAAGTATTTCCTCGAACCCCATTCTCCATAAGGGCCTGGCCACATCAGGTAACCCGCTTTTGTTGAAATAATTAGTTCATCGCGGAGATTACCCGGAAAATCTTTTTTCAGTACAGTTCCGAAATTTTCTTCGGCGGAACCTGGAAGTGGACCATAGTTATTGGCAAGGTCGAAATGTGTGATTCCACTATCAAAAGCCCTTCTGATTATGCTCCTGCCATTCTCAAAAGCGTCAACAGAACCGAAGTTATGCCACAATCCAAGTGAAATGGCGGGCAGCAACAAACCGCTTGTTCCACAGCGATTGTATTTCATGGATGAGTATCTTTCGGGAGAAGGCAGGTAAGACATGATTTATTTTTTTGGGAGCGAAAGATAAGAAGTTTTCATTCGCCGCAGCAGACTAAGTGGGCAAAGTCGAGAAGTTTTGATTATTCTGACAGGCTTGTTTAGATTAGTAGTTTCCACAGTGAGCGCGGACGCAGAGAAAAAAATGCTATACCGCAATGACGATAAAAATCCTTTGGAAATTTCCCTTAGATTTTTACCTTGATTCGATTTCTAATTCAGCTGAACCCAATCCATCAGCACTGGCTGTTAGCTTTATCATTCCAGGCTTTTCTTGCGATTGAACCACGGCTAAACAAAGTCCATTGAATGCGGTATGTTGATTTGATCTGAAAGATTCCAAACTTGTTTCACTGCCATTGTCAGTGCCTGCAATGAGGCCCTCTCCCTGAAGATTGAAATGGATCAGGTTATTTGCATCTGGGACAAGATTGCCATTCGCGTCAACAATTTTTGCCGTGATAAATGACAGATCACTGCCGTCTGCCTGAATTTTTTTTCTGTCTGCCTCCAGAATAATTTTTGCAGGCTTGCCCGCAGTATGAATTTCTTTTTCGAGAACCACGTTTCCGTTCTTCCTTGATATGGCTTTTATGGTTCCGGGTGAAAATTTAATTCGCCACATGACATGCAAGTCATCGCCATTCTTCTTCCTTGTTCCCAATGACTGTCCGTTAAGAAATAACTCAACTTCATCAGCCTGGTTGTAGTAAGCCCATATATCTATCGTTTGATCCTTTTTCCAATTCCAGTGAGGAAAAATATGCAGCACGGGTTTATTGGTACATACACTTTCATACAAATAATAAGAGTCTTTCGGGAAGCCCGCCAGATCCACAATTCCGAAATAAGAACTTCTGGCCGGCCAGGGATAGGGAGTTGGTTCTCCTATATAGTCAAAACCGGTCCAAACAAACATGCCACTCTGGAAATCATATTTCAACAGCTCTTTTAAAGTCTCTTCATGTGTGGATCCCCACGGTGATGAACAGTTTTCATATGCTGAACAGCTTAGATCTGGATTGGCATTTTTTACGGGCTTGTCCCACCGCTCCGGCCATCTGCGAATGCTATCGGAAGGCATATCGTAATGCCCCCTGGTTTGTAATGCTGAGACAGTTTCGGTGCCAATTAATTTCTCTCCTGGAAATTTTTCGGGGAACGATTTATACAATTGATGATGGTAATTAAACCCTACCAGGTCTAATGCTCCGGATTTATAGATTTCATTTCCGGGCTCAGGATGATCCAAAGCAGCCGTAACCACCCTGGTTGTATCCAATGAGCGAACAATGCCCGCCAGTTCCCTGGCGATAGTTCTGCCTGAGGTGTCCTTTCCATCCTGACCCGCCCATTGTTCAGGAATTTCATTGCCGATACTCCAAATCATAATGGAAGGATGATTTCTGTCCCGAAGGATTTGATCTTTCAAATCCCGCTCATGCCATTCGTCCCAGTACAAATGATAATCATATGGATTTTTAGGTCTCTTCCACATGTCGAATGCTTCATCCATGATGACGAAACCCATCTCATCGGCGAGATCAAGCAGTTCAGGTGCAGGCGGGTTGTGAGAAGTTCGGATCGCGTTTATACCCATCCCTTTTAAAATTTCCAGCTGCCGTTGCAAAGCCCTTTTATTCACCGCTGTCCCCAGGCAACCTAAGTCGTGGTGATCACACACGCCAAAGATCTTCATGCCTTTGCCATTCAATGAAAATCCTTTGTCCTTATCGAAGTTAAAAAAGCGTATGCCGAATGGCGTTATATATTCATCAATCAGTTCGCCATTTGAATAAATCTGGTTGACCGCTTTATACAAATATGGATTTTCAATTGACCAAAGTATAGGTTGGGGAACAGAAAATGTTTGAGCGAACAGATCCGATTTGCCTGCCGGCAAATCGATATGCGTGCTGACGGTCCGCACTATCTTGGAATCCGCATCGTAGATGCTTGTCTTCAGTTCAGCCTGAATAGGTGAAGTCTTATCATTAGAGACATGAGTCTTTAATTCAACTTTTGCGCTCTGATTCGTAATATTGGAAGTGTTTACTTGCGACCCCCAATGGTCGACATGAACGTCATTGACTGTTACAAGCCATACATTCCTGTAAATACCTGAGCCGCTGTACCATCTTGAATTAGGCTGCCGGCTGTTGTCCACTCGAACGGTAATGACATTGTTTTCCTCGCCAAAATGAAGAAATGGGGTCAATTCATATCGAAAAGAGATATATCCGTTCGGCCGAATTCCCAGAGAATGCCCATTGATCCACACTTCGCTGTTCATATAGACTCCGTCAAAATCAATGAATATTCTCTTGCCTTTCGACTCTTTAGGAATTTGGAATGTTTTTCTGTACCAACCGACTCCTCCTCTCAAAGCTCCACCTCCTGTGCCGGTTGGACTTTTTTTATCGAATGGTAGTTCGATGCTCCAATCATGAGGAAGGGAAAGTTTTCGCCAGCTTGCATCATTAAATTGGGTGTTCCGGGCCGATGAGTCTTCGTCTAAATGGAAACTCCAATTCTTCGTGAATAATTCAATTTTTCGGGGTGAACGGGTCTGAGAAAATAAATTGGCGGAAATGATAAAAGCGATCGCTATGAAGGCAATCTTTTTTCCAAGCAAGCGGTTCATTCAGTAAATTTTTGTAGGGGAAAAATACGTGTCAAACATACAAATAATTTCATATCCCTTTTATTTAGAAAACTACTTCCCTGTTTTTTAAAGTTTTTTTTTTAACCGCATGGGGCGAGAGACACGCGTAGGCACATCCTATAGTTAGTGTGTCTCCGCGTTTCTCTCTGCGTTCTCTGTGCCCTCCGCTGTTATACTCTAGCCATTACAGGCAAATCGAAGTCATCAGGACAGTAAAGCAAAAACCCCGAAGATGTCGGGGTTCTTAAATTAATCAGAAAAGATTTTAGTGAATCTTATCTACATTATTAAATTTATCTGTGTAAGCTGCCGACTTATCTTTTACATTCTTTGCATCATAGATATTCACCAACAGGTCATACGCATCTCTCAAAGTATCGCGATCTGGTTTTTTCAATTTTCCCTTGCCGCCCAATTCCTGGTCTACTTTCTCAAAATAAGGAATTGCTTCGTCGAACTTTTTAAGTGACTGTGTCCTTAGTTCGCTTCTCTTCTTAACATCTTCAGGTTTGGAACCTTTAATTGCTTTTGCTTGTTGCTGCAAGTCAACACCGGCATTGTAAGATATCTGGCCCATCACTAGGGAAGCCTGGGGGTAATCAGGTTTCAATTGCAGGCTCTTAGACAACTGCGCTTGCGCTCTCTTAATATATTCATCGGCATTGGCTGGCCTCTTCGCTGTTGTGTCGGCAGGAGAAGCGTATTGATACAATTCAAGGCCGTAATTGAAAAAATAAATGGCGCTATCCGGGAATTCCTTAGTGATCTCCTCATATTTAGCAAACAACGAATCTTTGTTTCCCTTCTTCCTGGCATTGTCCAGTTCCATTTCAGCATAAAATACATCTTTTGGATATTTGGCTTTTCCAATGGCCATGTACTTGGCAGTATTTGCCTCATCCCCTTTCCGGTTATAATAGTCCGTAACCCATTTATAGATTTCAGACATATCATTGCCACCGATTTTAGTTATTCCTGAATCTGCAATTTGTTTGTAAAAAGTGGCAGCTTCATCGCGGTTATTTGCTTTTTCGGCTGATATACCTGCATACAACGTCGCAGTGGTATCCATTGTCTGCTTGATCCAGCCCTTTTGGGACATCAGGGAAATCGATGCAATAGCTCCTTTAAAGTCACTTACAGCTTCTGTATATTTTCCGGCATTGTAATTAGCAGCTCCTGACTGGAAAAATCCCTGGTAGATATCGTTGATGGGTTTGTATTGATCAGCAATCAGCGAAATATTCTTTTTATCATCCATATCCAGGTATTTTTTCAAAGCATCGAAGGCTTGTGGATATGCATCCGGCACTTGGCTTTTCAACTGATCGTTCGCAGCAATTCCTGCATAAATTTTTGCTTTAAGATACCAATCTTCTGCATTTTTTTGATTTTTGTCAACAGCCAGCACTTTGTCGATTTCCGCTTTTGCTTCCTGCAACTTGTTTGCTTTTAAGAGATCTTTCGCTTTGTCAGCGCTTTGGGCAAACAGACCTATTCCAATACTTGACAATAAAACAGTAAGGAAGATTCGTTTCATGATTAATTTTAATTGAAGTTTTTGATTGTTTATTTTGTATCCTCCGGTGAAGTTGGATCTACGTTAGACTCTTCCGAATTCTCCCTGGTTTCCGTAGCGGATTTTGTTTCATTGGTATGATTTCCATTGGGGCCGTTTTCATTTAATTGAATGATTGCAGCGATTTCGTCTCCTTCATCAATCCTGATCAGCTTAACACCTTGTGTGGCCCTACCCTGTTCGCTGATTTCATTTACAGGCATCCGGATTGTGATTCCTGATTTGCAGGTGATCATCAGATCTTCCTTTTCGGTTACATCAAGTATGCCTACTAATTTACCAGATTTATCAGTAATGTTAATCGTCTTGACACCTTTGCCACCTCTATTCGTAACCCTGTATTCATCTACCTGGGTTCGTTTGCCAAATCCTTTTTCGCTAACAACCAGCACTGTCCTGGTTTTATCGTCTTTATTGACACATATCATGCCAATCACTTCGTCACTTTTGTCATCAACTTCTATGCCTGCCACGCCTATGGCTCCACGCCCGGTTGGTCTCACTTTGTCCTCTGCAAATCGGATGGCCCGGCCACTTTGAACCGCCATCATGATCTCAGAATTACCGTCAGTCAATTTCGCATCGAGTAACTGATCATTTTCTACGATCGTGATCGCATTGACACCTGTCTGCCGCGGCCGGCTGAATTCCTCCAGCGAGGTCTTTTTTATAACGCCTTGTTTGGTACACAAAACAATGTAATGGCTGCCTACAAAATTTTCATCCTTCAGGTCTTTTACATCCACGATGGCTTTAATCTTGTCATCAGGAGGTAATTGGATGAGATTTTGAATGGCTCTGCCTTTGCTGATCTTGTCTCCTTCGGGAATCTGATAGACATTGAGCCAATAACACCGGCCTTTTTCCGTAAAGAAAAGCATGGTATGGTGTGAGGAAGCCACGAACAAATGTTCGATAAAATCTTCTTCTCTTGTTCTTCCCCCAATAGCGCCACGGCCTCCGCGACGTTGCTGACGATATTCTGTGGCTGAAGTTCTCTTAATATATCCTAAGTGTGAAATGGTGATCACCACATCTTCTTCCTTGATCAGGTCTTTGATTCTGACCTCATCATCCAGGTAGGTAATCTCCGTTTTTCTTTCATCACCAAACTTTTCTTTCACTTCGATCAATTCATCTTTGATGATTTTAAATCGAAGAGCTTCATCTGCAAGAACCCCTCTCAGGTATGCGATCTGATTCATGAGATCATCATATTCCTGCCTGATCTTTTCCCTCTCCATGCCCGTAAGCCTTTGGAGTCGGAGCTCCAGGATGGCTTTTGCCTGGATCTCGTCAAGTCCCCAACCTGCATTGATCAAATTGTCTTTGGCTAATTCGGGAGTGGATGAGCTTCTTATCAATGCAATGACTTCATCGAGATGGTCCAGCGCAATCAGGTAACCCTGAAGGATATGCGCTCTTTTTTCTGCCTCTCGCAATTCAAATTGCGTCCGGCGTACCACTACTTCATGGCGGAATTCTACAAACTCACTGATCATTTCCTTTATGTTCAGTGTTTTGGGTCTTCCCTTTACCAGGGCCACATTGTTAATCCCGTATGAAGTTTGTAATTCTGTATGTTTATAAAGTTGATTGATAACCACATTGGCAATTGCATCACGCTTCAAATCAATGACAACGCGGGTACCTTCTTTTTCGTTAGATTCATTGTTGACATGAGAAATGCCGTCAATGATTTTATCGTTGACCAGTTGGCCAATACGATCGCAAAATGCATCCCTGCTCACCTGGTAAGGCAATTCGGTAATAATGATTTGCTCCCGTCCGCTTGGTTTGGTATCAATATGTAGTTTCCCACGCAATACAACCCTGCCTCTTCCGAAATGCATGGCTGCCTTCACTCCCTCCATACCATAGATGACGCCACCAGTCGGGAAATCCGGTGCTTTGATGTATTGCATGAGTTCATCAATAGTAATGTCTTTCCTGTCGATATAGGCTATGCAACCATCTACCACTTCTGACAAGTTGTGTGGAAGCATATTTGTCGCCATCCCTACGGCAATTCCACTCGATCCATTGATAAGCAATTGAGGAATGCGGGTAGGCAATACGGTGGGTTCTTGCAGGGTATCATCAAAATTCAATTGGAAATCCACGGTTTCCTTTTCAATGTCCTCCAGCATGCTCTCTGCCAGACGATGGAGTCTTGCTTCTGTGTAACGCATAGCCGCCGGACCGTCACCATCCTGGCTTCCGAAATTCCCCTGTTTATCGATCAGCAGATATCTCATATTCCATTCCTGCGCGAGGCGAACAATAGAATCGTATATGGCTGAGTCTCCATGGGGATGGTATTTACCCATTACGTCACCAACAATACGCGCACATTTCTTATAAGGTCTGTTGCTGTTATTTCCCAATTCATTCATCCCAAAAAGGATGCGTCGATGGACAGGTTTTAATCCATCCCGGACATCCGGCAATGCACGACTGACGATGACCGACATAGAATAGTCTATGTAAGCAGTCTTCATCTGCTCTTCAATATTGATGGGAACTATTCTGTTATTATCCTCTGTCTCCTGTGGTAAAAGATTATCTTCCATAATTTATTTGAACTGATTAGCAAGCCTGTATGTCGACTGCTGGAACTCTAATAAGGGTGGCAAATGTACCTCATTTCGATGGCTTTTCAAGGTAAAAAGAAGTGAAAATTTTGGCTTCAAAATGATAATATTTCTGCCGAACACGGGGTTCATTTTTTCCATAGGAAGATGGGTGAATCAACAGGAAAGGTTTCAAATTGGCACTCACTGGAATCTCAGCCCGAATAACAGCTGGCCTATTCCAGCCAGGCGCCTTTTATCCTGTCTCCGTCTACGTCTACGTAGATATGTTCCTGCAAGGTGGTTGCAATGGATAAGCCGACATAATCAGGCTTCACTGGAAAGGCGTTATGGCTGCGCTCAACCAGGACAAGAACCTGGATCTTCTTCGGATGATTGGCCAGAAAAGGCTTCAATGCATATAGTAAAGTTCTTCCACTGTTGGAAACATCGTCAATAATTATGACCACTTTATCATTCAAGGGAACATCTTTACTTAAATTAACATCTGTAGGTTGGGTCTTATTGAGTGAAATGGTAAGCAGTTCTGTAGAAACTGGTTGGATCTCATGAAGAAGTCGCTGGATATTCCGGGCTATTACACTTCCACTTTCCCTAATACCTGCCAGAATAAATTCTTTTTCACCAAAATTGTTTTCCAAAATCTCAAAAGCCATCCTTTGCATTTTCTTGGCAGCCACCTCCTCCGTTAGAATATATTTTTTGTTCATAACACAAAATAAAGAGATTTCACTAAATCTGGAGTTTACAAACGTCACAAACGATACACAAAGAGTGCAACTTGACCTTTGTGGCCTCCCCAACTTTCAAATTGTTATCTTAGCTGTACAATGGTATGAACATGCAAATTGCCCAGCAATTATTATTCATCTTCGCTGCCGCTTTTGCTATTTGGCTATTTAGCAAAAACATTTTGCAGATTCGCAGAAACATTCTCCTTGGAAAAGACGAAAATTATAGCGACCATCCATCACAGCGTTGGAGAAATGTGATTCTTTTGGCTATGGGTCAAAAGAAAATGTTCAGAAACCCGATGGTGGCAATATTTCATTTTGCCATCTATGCCGGATTCATCATTATCAACATCGAAGTGCTGGAAATTTTCCTGGATGGAATTTTTGGAACCCATAGAATGTTCGCTCCACCGGCAGGCAGGCTTTATTCATGGCTGATCAATGGATTCGAAATCCTTGCCGTACTGGTGCTTGCTGCCTGTATCATCTTTTTGTGCAGAAGAAATATCTTGAAACTGAAACGTTTTGCAAGTCATGACCTGGATGGTTGGCCCAGAAGCGATGCGAATTATATTCTGATCGCAGAAATCATTCTCATGACATTGTTCCTCACGATGAATGCGGCAGATACACTTCTTCAACAACGTGGACATGCACACTATGCCAATCATCTCACCGGCAATTTCATATTTTCAAGCCTCATTCAGCCATTACTAGCAGGCTTGAGCAATGAGAGTTTGGTATATGTTGAAAGAATCTGCTGGTGGATGCATATTCTTGGCATTTTCACATTCCTTAACTACCTGCCTTATTCGAAACATCTCCATATTCTTTTTGCATTCCCTAATGCTTATTATGCGCGGCTATTGCCAGAGGGTGAAATGAAGAACATGCCCGAAATACAAAAGGAAGTTTTGTACGCCATGAAGCCAGAAACAGCACCCACCGGAGACGCTGCAAACGCCGCACCACCTGTAAAATTTGGTGCTAAAGACATCTTTGACTTAAGTTGGAGGAATTTGTTCGACGCATATTCCTGCACGGAATGCGGACGATGTACTGCTGCCTGCCCTGCGAATATTACCGGAAAACTCTTATCACCCAGAAAAATCATGATGGACACACGTGACCGATTAGAGGAGGTTGGAAAGAATATTCGAAATAATGGAAGTTTCAAAGATGATGGCAAGACTTTGTTGAAGGATTATATTAGCGTGGAAGAATTGCGAGCATGCACTACCTGTAATGCTTGTGTGATGGAATGTCCGGTAAGTATTAGTCCGCTTGAAATCATTCTCGAACTCAGGCGGTCTCTGATCATGGAAGATAGCAATGCTCCCCAGGAATGGAATACTTTGTTTAGCAACGTGGAGAATAATTTCGCGCCCTGGAAGTTTAGCCCCGATGACAGAGATAAATGGGCGCAATAGCATTTGAAAAGCTATGAATGCAGCAAAATTTCCCCTTCAAGCTTCTTCTGTTTTTGTCTAAACCAATAATAAAAAGGAACACCAGTGAGCATGAGAATAGTTCCTATCAAAGCTTCTCTCGGCCTCGCGAAGAAAGTATTGATGAATAAAAACATACTAAAGACAACTACAATCGCCGGAATAAAAGGATACCCCCACACTTTATATGGCCTTGGCGCGTCAGGCATTTTCCATCGAAGAATAAATACACCCAGCGTGGTGGCTCCATAATAGATAAATACGGCGAAGATGATCATGTCCGTTAGTTGATCAAATGATCCCGACAGCACCAAAACGCTGGCCCAAATACCCTGCAACCATAAGGAGTTCGATGGCACGTGCGCTTTATTGAGTTTGCCAATCTTTGAAAAGAAATAACCTTCTTTTGCCATGGCATAATAAGGTCGACAACTCACCAAAATAGTCGCGTGTGCACTTCCCAAAGTCGTCAATGCAATCAGAAGGGAAATAAAAATCACTCCCGCATTCCCCCAAAAAACCCTGGCTGCTTCAACTGCTGCAATGCTGTTCTGAGATTGGTAAATCTTTTCAAGATTTGATATGGGCAAAAGAGAAAGATAGGTCGTGTTTACGAGCAGGTAAACAATGATTACAATGGTGACACCAATGCTTAGCCCAAGGGGGATATTCTTTTTAGCGCTTTTGACTTCTCCCCCAATATATCCAACTACCGCCCAGCCCTGGTACGCCCAGAATGCCGCCAGCATAGCGGTGAAGACGGCACTTAGTCCAACTGGATTGGATCCGGTCGTTTGAAAATTAAGCACCCTTGACAAGTTTGACTCTCGGCTGGCGAGCCCAAATAGGATAATGGAGAAAATGCCCAGAAAAACAAAAATGAGAATTGCTGTGCTCAAACCGGCCCCGGTTTTTATCCCCCGGCTATTGATCCATGTTAGTAAGAGGATGAGTATGATGGCAAACAATTTTATATTGAAATCAGCGAATGGATAAAACCAACTGCCCAGATGAAGAGAGGCGGCAGATTCCAACAATGGAGGCAGCTGAATTAAATGATTTACAGACTGAGCGAAAATATAAGCCAAAGATGAGATAGCGGCGGTTTGAATCACTGCAAAGAGTGACCAGCCAAAAATAAAAGAAAAGAACCTGTTGTATATTTTTTTGTAATAAACATATTCGCCGCCGGTATCTGCCAGTAATCCCGCCACTTCAGCATTGCACAAGGCACCAAACAAACTGATTAATCCGCCGAATACCCAGCAAAGCAGCACCCAGCCTGATGAATGCAGCACGCCGGCCATCGGTGCTATCTTTTTATAAATGCCTGAGCCAATTATGTTGGAAATGGCAACAACAATCACCATGCTCAACCCAAGACTGCGATTCAGTTGCCTGCCTTCAGACATTGTGGCTATTTAACGGGAAAGTTACGACTCTCGTTCTAGTTCCTGCCCACGCAATCGCCTAGCCGCATAACCGGGCAATTATTTCTTACCTACTATATTAAGTTCAACCTCCAGGTTATCAGATATCGTGCTGGATCCGCCGACTCCGAAATCTCTTCTGTTTAGTTTAAACGATCCATTGAAAAGGTAACCGTCATCGGCCGGTGTTGCCGTGAATGGGAAAGAAACTTCTTTCGTAGTTTTCTTTATGGTAAGATTTCCTGTCATAATCAGCACGCCTTTCTTATTGGAAGAAGTGACTTTGGTAGAAACGAAATGAATCCTTGGAAAGTTTTTTACATCGAAATAGCTTTCTTCCCTCAGGTGATTATCACGCATGTCGTTATCCGTATTGATCGTATTGGCGTCAATACTTACGTCAAAACTGGATGCTGAAGGATTATTTGGATCAAAAGTCATCTCGCCTTTCAACCCGGTAAAAGAGCCGCCCACAGTGAAACCGAAATTTTTGATCTTGAACTGAACGGTTGATCCCTGGTCAGCTGGCTTATACTGTCCGAATACTATTGAGGTTGTAAATAAGGTTAAAACTGATAAAACAAGAATTTTCATATTTCCAATTATGCATGTTCAAAAAATCTGCAAAGTCCCAAAACCGGTAAGAATTTCGGCGCAAATTTACACGATCGGTCTTAAGGCTTCGATTCTTTGACTTCCAGTCCACTCGTTCTTAATATATCTCTTTTATAAAATATGGTTAAAACCAAACAGCTAATAATACACTACGGCATTACAAAAAACCAGGTTGTCCCCGCTATCAGCAATTCTCAAATTTTGTCAAGTCAAAAATATGGTGATGCCGGCCGCAGAGTCCCAGCCATTTAGGAAAGATCCAATTTCTTTTTAAGTTTCTTAACATTCAGAAAGCAAATCTGCTGACGGTTATACGAGAGAATTTCTTCTGTCTCCAACTCATTGATCATGGTAGTGACGGTTTGCCTGCTTGAGCCAATCAGGTTGGCTATGTCTTCATGCGTAAGGTAATTAGGTATGCAAAAACCCTCTGCCGTATTCTCCCCTATTTTTTGTTCCACTAATTGCCAAAGGAAATGAATCAATCTGGTCTTTACATCTTTATTGAGGAGATTCACCAGCCTGTTTTCAATGTTTCTCAATTTGGCGCCCACCTGTTTGCTATACTTCAGTGCAAGATCGGGCCTTCGCTTTAACAGCTTTTCAAAATCGTCAATGTTGAATGCACAGATGCTCACATTTTGTTTATAGGCTTGAGCGAATTCTCCGTTCAGGCTGCTCTTCTCCAAAGTAAATTGGCCGAATAACTCACCTTTTTGAATAATCTCTTTGACCCTTTCGTGGCCTTCGTTGTCGATATAACCGATCTTGATATATCCATCCTTTACAAAATATATTTTGTTATGATTGTAGGCTTCAAAATATATGTATTCACCTTTTGGGACCTCCATAAAATGATGCTCGATGTGCAGGTCGTCATATTCTGCGTCCGATAAATGGCACCATAGATCATAATTCCGGATCAAAAGCATTTTGTCATCAACTTCCATATCCAAATTTTTCGATTATTACGATAATGTTTCATGGGGGTCCTGCGAGAAAACCAGGGCAGGCAATTTTATCACCAAGTTAGTACAACGAATTGAAAGCAAATTCGTTCAGTTCATTTCAAATGCTTTTGCCATAATTACCCGATATTTGTAGGCGAAAGGTGCAGCTAGTGCAGATTCCACTAAGGAGTAGTAAACCATTGATTATTCCGGTCTCCGAAAACTAATTATATCCCGAATTATCCCTAAGAACAAAACCCAATTGCATGCAGGTATCTACAATGGCTGATTTAACTGCTAAAGGTGTTTCTCCCGATATTCTTTTTTGGGTTGGATGCTCGGGAAGTTTTGATCAAAGGGCTCAAAAAATTACAAGAGCCTTTGTTTCGATATTGAATAAAGTAGGGATTTCGTATGGCATTTTAGGCAAAGAAGAAATGTGTACGGGAGATCCTGTGCGGCGTGCCGGCAATGAGTTTCTTTTTCAAATGATGGCTTACCAAAATATCCAGACCCTGAACAATTATGGAATCAAGAAAATTGTGACTGCCTGCCCACATTGTTTCAATATATTAAAAAATGAATACCCGCCGTTGGGTGGCAATTACGAAGTTCTTCATCATAGTGTTTTTTTACAACAACTAATTGATAACGGTACGGTGCGGATGAAGAAAGGTGAATCATTTAAGGGGAAAAGAATCACTTATCATGACAGTTGTTATCTTGGAAGGGCCAACCAGATCTATGAAGCACCGAGAAAAGTATTAGAAGCTTTGGATGCAGAGCTGGTCGAAATGAAGCGTTGTAAATCTAATGGTCTTTGTTGCGGTGCAGGCGGCGGACAAATGTTCAAGGAAGAGGAAAAAGGAAGCACGCGCATAAATTTTGAAAGAACCGATGAAGCCATCGCAACGGGAGCAAATATTATTGCATCTGCCTGCCCGTTTTGCAACACAATGCTGACGGATGGCGTTAAGCATGCAGAGAAAGAGGAATCTGTGACTGTTATGGACCTGGCTGAGCTGATCGCTTCCGGTATTGAAAACTGAAAAAGCAATAACATGAAAACACTGATTAGCTGGCAAACTCTGAAGTATTTTGCCATTATTTACCTGGCCGTCACTGGAATTAATGTTCTGCTCGCTGTCTTAGATGGCGGTTTCGATATTTTATCCCAGTTATCTTTTAAAAGCCTTCTTTTCAACATCATCGCTTCAGTCCTCATTACGCTTCTGTGGTTGACACATCAAAAAAAGGCAGTGGGCACAAATACCTAAATTTGCGTCATGAATTTACATTTTGAAGAACTCCTGCCGGAAGATTTTTCTCCGTCATCGCGAGTATGGATATATCAATCCAGTCGTTTATTCGCCATCAGCGAAGCGCTTGAAATTGAAGAAATGCTGAGGGAATTTGTTGCTCAATGGAATTCTCATGGAGCTCCCGTAAAAGGATATGGCAATCTCTTTTTTGGTCAGTTTATCATACTTATGGCCGATGAATCGGCTACCAGTGTGGGCGGCTGCAGCACAGATAGTTCAGTTCGATTGATCAAGTCGATTGAGAATAAATTTGGCGTTCAGCTATTCGACAGACAATTACTTGCATTTGTGGTGAAAGATAAATTGCAGCTTGTCCCATTGCCGCAACTCAAATATGCTTCAGAAAATCAATTTATAACGGGAGATAGTTTGTATTTTAATAATACCGTTCAGACTAAAGGAGAATTACAAAATAACTGGATCATTCCCGTTAGAGAAAGCTGGCTGGCTTCGAGAATTGATTTTCGATCCAAAGAGGTTGCAAAGGGTGCTTAGTGTGATAAGGGGGTCGGATATTATTTTACGTTATTAACGCTTACATTTGTAGCACTAGCGGAAGTAGCTCACCCGGTAGAGCGATAGCTTCCCAAGCTATAGGTAGCGGGTTCGAGTCCCGTCTTCCGCT
>PSRA01000049.1 GCA_003175695.1 Bacteroidota bacterium
ATCTCGAAAAAGCTGGCCAATCCATTGTCGTGATTGATCAGTCAAAACCATTCACCGCATCAAAAATTGCTGCGGGGATAATCAATCCTGTCACTGGCAGACGAATGGTAAAAACATGGATGATTGAAGAGCTGTTGAATTTTATAAAAATTGAATACCGGGCTTTGGAGTCTGAACTCGGTATTCAGTGCCTTGAAAATACAACCGTCATTGACTTCTTTCCTTCCGTCCAGATGCGTCAATCATTTCTCAAAAGGCAGGGAGAGGACGATCAATTTCTTCAAGTAACGAAAGAAGAGAATTATTGGAGAAATGAATTTAATTATGAATTGGGATGGGGTTCTGTCAGTCCTGCTTATCTCGTTGACTTACCCCTATTGCTTTCTTCTTACAGGAATAAGTTAAAGCAAAACAAAAAATTATTGGAAGAAAATTTTGAGATCGAAAGGCTGTTTGTCAAAAATGACGGGGTGCAATATAAAGACATCCGTTCCAATAAGATCATCTTTTGTGACGGAATTGAAAGTGCCAACAATCATTATTTCAAAAACCTTCCTTTTGCTCCAAACAAAGGTGAAGCACTGATCATCGAAACTTCTCCCCTCTCCTCCGGTTTCGTTTTCAAGAAAGGAATCAGTATTGTTCATTGGGAAAAAGACAAATATTGGGTTGGTTCGTCATATGAATGGGAGTTTTCGGACGATCTGCCAACTAAGGAGTTCAGGGAAAGAACAGAATACCTGCTGGGTCAATGGCTGAGACATCCCTTTAAAATTATAGACCATGTCGCATCAATAAGGCCAGCTACACTGGAAAGAAGGCCTTTTGTTGGATTTCATCCGCAGCACACAAATTTGGGCATATTGAACGGCATGGGTACGAAGGGATGCACTTTGGGACCCTATTTTGCGAAGCAATTGGCAGATCATATTACAAGTAACAAACCACTGATGAAAGAGGCCGATATCTATCGTTTCAAAGGAATTCTAACTCGCCCTCCAGGATCAGGCCACTGAGATACAAGAAATACTTTTTTATCAGACCAACTGTTTCTGTATTTTTTATTTTTGCTTTGTCAAACTCCTGGCGGAGATATTTATACAAATTCTAAGAAGCCGAGATGAAGGAAAATAAATTGTACAGCATCCCCGAAAAATTCCGCAAAACGGAAAACCTGCATATACTTTTTTGGTTGTTCAAAGACTTAAGCTGGGCCATGCTTTGGAAACCTTTGGGTATCGCGATGATAGTGCCGACCTTCAGCGTGGCAATCCTGATTACCTGGCAAACCAGGAAAATAAAATCTGAGTTATTTCACAACCTGGCTATCGATTTTTGGATTTGCGCAAATGCAATTTGGATGCTGCTGGAATTCACGGGTCATGATGATCACTGGAGAAGATATACTGCCATTCCATTTGGGATTGGTGTATTCTTCATTCTCACTTATTACTTTGTAATCTTGCCAAAGGAAAAAAAGAGAGAAAGGGAATTGGCGAGTAAATTAGATGAGATCCCTGTTGAAGTGGCGACAGTGAAAGCCTGACCAGTGAGCCAATCGGACACCACTTTGTAACCAAACCGATCAAAGGAGGTGGCGATGAATTGGTGAATCAATGAACCATTTCTGATCTCTCCGATTTGACAGGCGCTGCAGTACCATTCTTCTTAATAATGGTTGTTCTTCCAACTCCTAAATGCAAGGGATCCTGGTTCAATAAACGAACCATTGATTCGTATAAATCACCCAGCTCGTGCTTAAACCGGACTGGATTTTCAAAGAAGGTCTCCACGCAAACTGCCCAGAATTCATGATAATTACAGGCAGCATAATCACCCAAAAGATTTTTTGTCCCGGCTTGCATGGAAGTAAAAATAGGGCGGGCAACTTTTGAGTAGTTTTTGAATTCTTTCTTAAAGTGCTTGTCTTCTTCGGTCTCAGTAATGAAAGTTACATAAGCCAGGGCATGTCCCATTTCGTGCAGGCCAACATTGCAGTTAGGTGTCTGACCGAGGATACCTCGCATAAAATTATCCCAGGAAAGATAGATACCCGTCTGATCGACATGCCCCATAAATGGGCGTGAGTAAAACCCATAATGATAATCGTCTTTGAGGACGAAAATGTCATTAAAGTAATTAAACATGAATTTTTCAAGGCCAAAAGTGAGCTGTACTGCCACTGCGCTGATAAGGATGGGCATTTCTGCACTTTCATTGACTTCTATATAGTGAAAGCGCCTTGATTTCCTGAACAGGTAGGTTCTAAATAAGAATTTACGTTGATCTTCCAGGTTCAACCTATTATAATATCTTATATGGCGAGAAACGACTGAGTGGTAGAAAGTCTCGTTAGCCACAAATTTCCTCGTTTGCCGCCTGACATACAATTGGAGGTAGAGGGCAGAAAATGGCCGGTGTAAAAGAAGAACCGCTGCAACCAGGGAAGAAACAATGACAATTTCCATAAGGCTCATTTTTCTTTGTGAATAGAGGGTCGCCGAACAACAAAATTGGCCTTACATTGGGTGTTGGATAGCAAACCAGCATCGCTGGATGTGGGATAAATTCTATAGCGGGTTAATCATGGGGAGTGAATAGTACGGATACTACAAGATAAAAAAAAATATTTAGAACTTAAAAGTCTCTAAGGCAGTTTTTAAAAAATTTTTGTTATTGTCGTCATCAACTGGAACATTACCCTGAATTTTATCCGGGCTCAGCGGATCCTGGTTTAAGAGATTGCAAAGTCCAAAATATACCTCTGGCAATTGTTCCCGAAACGGGAAGGGTCTTTCGAAAAAGGTTTCTATGGAAACTGCCCAAAACTCCTCAAAACTACTGACCGCATATTTATCCAGCAAGGTAGTTTCGCCCGCCCTCATACGGTCAAATACGGGTCGGGCCAAAGGCGAAAATTCACTGAATTTCTTCCGAAAAGAATCGTCTTTTCCTTCCTGAACCCTAAAATTCACGTAAGTAAGTGCGTGCGCCATCTCATGTAGTCCTACATTTTCACCGTCTGTATAGTCATGAAATTCTACCAAAAAATGGCTCCATGACAGGAATATTCCTTCATCGCTCACATGCCCTGCGAAAGGTTTCTCGCTCATGCCGTATCGGTAACTATCCTTTAATATGTAGATTGTTCTTAGGTAGTCCAATAAATAGTGTTCGAGGCCAAATGTCAATTGCACTGCCGTTGCGCTGATTAAAAGGGGCATGAACTCCTCTCCTTCCAGGCCTATATACTTGAAATCCTTTGCCTGTATAAACGATATCGTTCTCCTTAAAAAACGGTCCTTGTATCGGGGTGCCAGGCTTTTATAGTATGGATTGTAGCGGACAAGGTATTCGTCGTAAACAGCTTTCTTTTCTTCAAAAAGCCGGTTAATTCTTTTAGCCAGGTTCCTGACTCGCCAATATTTAATCAGGATGATTAGGCAAAAGAGCACGACAAGAAAAGTGACGGGTACCCACAATTGCGCTTCAATGGTCTGGTCAGCCAGGAAGACCTGCATAAAATTCTTGCACGGAGAAGTGTCATGCACTGTCTGCATTATGGTAAGAGTATCAGCCATTAATATTCAAAATAGCAATTTTTGAAGGAACCTTTTAGACTTTGACTGCATTTTAGTTTTGAGTTACCTTTGCCACTCTTAATAAAAAACCTAAAGAACAAGATCAGCATGTACAGATCGCATACTTGTGGCGAATTGGGAATCACAGACGTTAATAAGACTGTTACCCTGGCGGGATGGGTGCAGACCGTTCGGAAATTCGGAAGCATAACTTTCATAGACCTGAGGGATCGCTATGGAATAACGCAACTTTTATTCGGCGAGAACCTCAATGCCCTACTGAATGAAAACCCAATAGGAAGAGAGTTTGTTCTCCAGGCAACCGGAAAAGTTTCCGAAAGGAGCAACAAAAACCCAAATCTTACCACGGGTGACATCGAAATAAAGGTATCTTCATTTAATATTCTTAATACATCGATCACCCCTCCATTTACCATCCAGGATGATACGGACGGGGGCGACGACCTCAGAATGAAATACCGGTACCTCGATTTGCGCAGGAACATGGTAAAAAAGAACCTGGAGTTGAGATATGCGGTAAACAGAGCCGCCAGAAATTATCTGCATTCCCACGGATTCATGGATATCGAAACGCCATTCCTGATTAAATCGACCCCTGAAGGAGCCAGGGATTTTGTTGTTCCTTCAAGAATGAATCCTGGTCAATTTTATGCACTTCCCCAATCGCCTCAAACTTTTAAGCAACTATTGATGGTCAGCGGCTACGATCGCTATTACCAGGTAGTAAAATGTTTTAGGGATGAGGACCTCAGGGCAGACAGGCAACCTGAATTCACCCAGATCGACTGTGAAATGAGCTTTGTTGAGCAGGATGATATTTTGAACATGTTTGAGGGCATGATCAAGCATATATTTAAAGAAGTAAAAGGATTTGACTATAGAGCCACCATTGAAAGAATGACCTGGGAAGATGCTATGTGGCAGTACGGCAATGATAAGCCGGATACGCGCTTCGGCATGAAGATTACCAACCTCAAATCAATCTTTAATCGCGAAAGCAAATTTGTAAAAGGAGAATTAATCAACAACGCGGGCTTTGGCGTTTTTGACAATGCAGAAACTGTGCTGGCGATTACAATACCTAACGCCGCCGGTTATACCAGAAAACAATTGGATGAATTGACAGAATGGGTGAAAAGACCGCAGATCGGAATGCAAGGCCTTGTTTATATCCGTCACAATCCGGATGGTACTCTTAAAAGCAGCGTCGATAAATTTTATAGCGAAGAAAGATTGCAAACAATCGCACAGGCTGCAGGGGCTGCAAAAAATGATTTAGTTCTTATCCTGGCTGGTAAGGAAGAAAGGACAAGGAAAGCAACCAGCGAACTTAGGTTGGAAATGGGTGAGCGACTCGGCCTTCGGAATAAAGATGAGTTCAAACTGTTATGGGTACTGGATTTCCCTCTTTTCGAATATAGCGAAGAGGATAATCGCTGGGTAGCCCGTCACCACCCCTTCACCGCTCCCAAGCCGGATCATATTGATATAATGATTCAGAATGACCCTGCCATCCCGGATCCTGCTGCCTATCTCAGCCACCCTTATGCCGGCATCAAAGCGAATGCCTATGACATGGTGCTGAATGGAAATGAAGTGGGCGGTGGTTCGATCAGGATCTTCCGACGCGATTTGCAGGAAAAAATGTTTAAAGCTTTAGGCATGAGCACAGAGGAAGCTATGCACAAATTTGGATTTCTTCTTGGAGCATTTGAATTTGGAGCTCCACCCCATGGAGGTATCGCATATGGATTTGACCGTTTGTGCGCCATATTAGGAGGGAGCGAAAGTATCCGCGATTTCATCGCTTTCCCAAAGAATAATAGCGGCAGAGACGTTATGTTAGATGCTCCATCGACGATTGACAATGTTCAACTTAAAGAATTATCGATTCGCCTGGACGTTCAGGCACCAACATCAAACCCATAACTAAATAATCATTCAGGATTATGGAATCTTACACAAAATTGACTACTATACTATCTTGGTTCAATCTGGTCATAGCCAGTATTCTTGTTTTGACAGGGTTGATTTCAAGTTTGACGATGGGAAGTATTCCACTCTTGCTTGCTGTACTTCTTCTTGGTAGCGCAATCATCCTGCACAGTTACGCATGCCTGCAGCTAAAAAAAAGCATTATTCATCCGGAGATACCTTTGGGTCATCAAACACCGGTTGGCGTTCGCTTCATGGGCTATGTCGCCTTATTCTTTGCTTTTTTAAATCTTGTGAATTCGGTTACGGCTTTACAGCACACGGACGAATTTGTCAAACAAGTGATTTTGCCAGCAAATGCTCCTAAGGTGAACTTGCGCGGAATGTTAAGAGGGGTTGCGATTTTTACAATTCTGTTCAGCCTCACTATTCTCCTGAATGTTTATTTGAATTTAAGGCTTCTCAGGTGGTACCAGTTGCAGACCAGGAACCCTGATCAAAAATAATTTCTCAACCTGGTAATGCCGAAATAAAGAAGGACTAGTGCGCCGGCAATGGCGATGAATCCCAAAAGATCATACCATACAATCGCCGACTCCTTTGTCTTACTACGCTGCATGGAGGCAGTACAATTATCGATATACGTATTGAGGCCTGGATAATTTTGATTCAATTTTTTTACTTCATCAAATCGTTTGAGTGCCTCGCGATAATTTTCTTTCTCATAAGCCTGCAGACCCTTTGCAAAAAGACTTGAAGCCACGCTTGTTTGGGGTTGAATGCCGGCTGTATCAAGATATTCATTCAAAATGTTTACGGGAATCGCAAAATTCAAACCCGCTGCCAAACCCCCTGTGCTCTCGATACTTCCAAAGGTGGTCAAACCAATTACCTCACCCTTCTCATTACATACAGGTCCACCGCTGCTTCCTCTGTTAATATTTGCATCCATCTGAATCAATGGCCAACCTTGAACAGATTTTTTGATTGCACTTACGATGCCTGTTGTCAACGTTGGTTCAATAGCTGATTCAAGGGAAACGAAATTATTGTTGGTTACAGGTCCCGGATATCCATACACGTATAATTCTTCCCCCACTTTAGGTAGCCGTTCTTCCGTGATCTTTAAGGTGGGCAACGCAGAATCTCCATCTATCTTTAGAATCGCGATATCCTTTCCAGGCATCGGCTGACCTTTGATAACCACTGATGCAAGTTTCTTTTGACTCGCCAATTCATTTTGGTCGGAATTCGTACTATACACTACAAAGATTTCTTTTTTCAAATCGTACAATACCATCGAAAATAAACGAGAATACACCGACGCATAGGTATTATAAAGAATATTTCGTTGTTGCTCGGTAAAGGTCGTAGCCCAGGCACTCTCGAGTGCAGATATATTGGCTTGCGTAATTTG
>PSRA01000128.1 GCA_003175695.1 Bacteroidota bacterium
CCAATTCTTTACCCTCGCTTTTACTCAGTCCAGCGAACCCGGAGATGTCGGCGCCGGCCACAAACGCCCTGGTTCCTGTTCCCGTGATAATTGCCGATTTGGCTTTGGCATTTCCAATCATTTCGCTCACAGCTCTCTCGAGTTCTTCAATTACTTCTCCGTTCAGTGCATTCAACTTATCTGGCCGATTGATGGTTATCTGGAAAATATCTCCTGATAGATCTGTCAGTAAAGTATTGTACATGTGAGTTGTATTTGATCCAAAAATAGAAAAACACTGTTAATTCGAGTTTTTGCACCCCTCCATAATTGGCTAAAATGCATATATTGGCCCCCTATATAATCTACTATCAGATATGAAATCATCACGGATTTTTTTGCTGTTTATCATTTGTTCCCTTTGGCAGATAGCATTTGGACAAGATAACCAGGGTTGGAAAACAGCGACCAGCGCAGGATATACTTATAAGACGGTTGCAAACGATCCTATGAAGGCCAGGTTTTATACGCTCAAGAATGGTTTGACGGTAATCCTGAGTGTTAATAAAAAAGAACCCCGAATCACAGCACTTATACCAGTCAGGGCGGGAAGTAAAACGGATCCGGATGATCACACGGGGCTGGCGCACTACCTGGAACACCTGATGTTCAAAGGGACGGAAAAATTTGGATCACTGGACTGGAGCAAAGAAAAACCTCTGCTGGATTCGATTGACATGTTGTATGAGCGATACAATCACACAACGGACACAGCCCAAAGAGCGGCCATTTATCGAAAAATCGATGAGGTCAGCGGGAGGGCCGCAAAATTTGCGATTGCAAATGAATATGATAAGATGATGTCAGCGATGGGCGGCCAGGGTACTAATGCATTTACAAGTGTTGAAGAGACGGTCTATACCGAGGACATCCCTTCTACTTCGATTGATAAATTTTTGACCCTGCAGGCTGAGCGGTTCAAGGATCCGGTTTTTCGCATATTCCATACTGAACTGGAAGCTGTTTATGAAGAAAAAAACAGGGGCTTGGACAATGATGCAAGAAAGATCAATGAACAATTGATGGCTTCTTTGTTTCCAACGCATAATTATGGTCAACATACTACAATCGGAACAGTCGAACATTTGAAAAATCCATCACTAAAGGAAATCAGGAAATATTACAATGCGAATTATGTTCCAAATAATATGGCGATTATTCTGGCAGGGGATTTCGATCCTGATTATGTGATCAGGAGGATCGACGAGTTATTTGGATACATGCAGCCTAAGCCTTTACATGAATACCATCCTGATCCGGAAAAGCCAATCACGTCTCCCATTTCAAAAGATGTGTGGGGGCCAGATGCCGAAAGCGTAAACATCGGTTTTCGTATTCCTGGCGATCTGGACACGAAGTCCACTTTAATAGCTAATACATTGTTTGGCATTTTATATAACAGAAAGGCCGGATTAGTTGATCTCAACCTGAACAAAAAGCAATTGTTACTGAATGCTTCCGGTTATGTTGATGACATGAAAGACTATTCAGTCCTGTTCCTGACGGCGAGGAATAAGTCTGATCAATCCCTTGAACAGGTCAGGGATTTATTATTGAGTCAAATAGATTCAATCAGGAAAGGAAATTTTGATGCTGCACTGATCCCGGCAACGGTGGATAATATGAAGTTTACTTTTCTTGAAGGATTGGATAATAATATGAATCGCGCTTATCGCCTGCTCAATCCATACGTTGTTTCGAATGGAGACACCTGGGCCTCCGATGTCCGGTCGCTCGATGAAATGGGCAAACTTACTAAACAGGATATAGTCGATTTTGCCAACAAATGGCTAGGTGATAATTATGTTTGCATTTATAAAAGAAGGGGAGAAGATAAAAGCATAGTAAAAGTAGTAAAGCCACCCATTACACCCGTTGAAGTGAACAGGGATGCCCAGTCTGATTTTTTGAAAATGGTTAATTCCATGGCTGCCACTCCTGTTAAGCCCCAGTGGCTTGACTATAGCCGGGATTTTCAAAGAAAACCCGTTGGTTCTACCCAGATTCTCTATGTTCAAAACAAAGACAACGAAATATTCCGGCTTCGGTACCGCTTCGACATGGGCTCCTATAACAGCAAGCTCCTGCCAATTGCATCACAATATCTTCAATACCTGGGAACCGGAGATTTGAGTGCGGAAGATATCAGTAAGCAATTTTATAACCTGGCTTGTAATTTCTCCATTACTGTCGCATCTGAATACAGCACGATCGCAATAACCGGACTTCAGAAAAATATGGATAAGGCAACCACTTTATTTGAAAAGCTGCTTACGCAATGCAAGCCGGATGAAAAAGCATTAGCTTCTTTAAAGGCGCGTATTTTGAAATCAAGGGCCAACAATAAACTCAACAAAGGAGCTATTCAGTCGGGGCTGAGGAACTATGCCATGTATGGTGCAAAAAATCCCTTCAACAATCAATTTACAAACGAGGAACTGAATGCTTTAAAGGCTCAGGATTTGGTTGACATGCTACATGGTTTGTTGCATTACAAGCATCTGATCATTTATTATGGACCTCAATCTTTGCCAGCTGCAACGGCATCTATTCAGAAAGTTCATTCACTTCCTGATTCATTTCAGCCTTATCCGGTTAACGCACATTTTGAAAAGATAGTACAAAATCAAAACCAGGTTTTATATACAAACTATGATATGGTGCAGGCTGAAATCAGTTGGGTAAGAAATACAACTGAATACAATCCATCTGACGAAACCATAGTGGAAGTTTTTAACGAGTATTATGGCGGTGGAATGGGTTCTGTGGTCTTTCAAACCCTTCGTGAGTCCAAAGCACTTGCCTATTCCACATTTGCATTTTATCAGGAACCTTCAAAACAGCATGATAAATACTCAATGATAGGATATATCGGTTGCCAGTCAGATAAACTGGATGAAGCTATTGCGGGAATGAATGATCTTCTTAACAATATGCCCGAGTCTCAAAAATTACTCGAAACATCTAAAAAAAGTATCAAGAGCAATCTCGAAACGGAACGATTTACCGAGGATGCGGTGATTGACCAATATTTGTTGGATGAAAGAAAAGGTTTAGATAAAGATATCCGCAAAAAAGTTTATGAAAATTTCGAGAAAATAAATTTCGATGAGATGCACCAGTTTGCCAAGACGAATATTTCTAATAAGCCATATACATATTGCGTGGTTGCATCAGACAAGAGGATTAAGGTAGATGATTTGTCGAAGTATGGTGAGGTGAAGAAAGTGTCACTGGAGGAGATTTTTGGATATTGAGAATTCGCACAAAGGCGCAAAAGTGGCAGCGTGCCACTTTTGCGCCTTTGCGTGAAATACCTACTTATTATCCTTCACCCAATTCTTAATATAGTTTGAAATCTCGGAAGTGGGAGTGCCAGGAGGAAATAACTTGCCAACACCTAATCTATTAAGCTCAGAAATATCATCTTCGGGGATGATGCCACCACCCGTAAGTAACACATCGTCCATTCCTTTTTCTTTCATCAGATCAATGATTTTCGGAAATACAGTCATGTGTGCACCACTTAATATGCTGATGCCAATCGCATCTACGTCTTCTTGCATGGCAGCATTGACAACCATTTCAGGAGTCTGTCGGAGGCCCGTATAAATGACTTCCATTCCCGCATCGCGCAGCGAACTTGCAATGATTTTGGCGCCACGGTCGTGGCCATCGAGTCCGACTTTAGCGACTAATACGCGTATTGGGCGACTAATCTCTTTGTTCATGGCTTTCTTGGGAATATTGTTGTACAAATTTAGGTAAATAAAAGAGTTGACAGTTCATAGTGTCCGGAGTCATTCAGACCGAGTAAAAACTGACAAGTGTCAACTCATTTGCGCATACCCGTTACCTGATGAATTCTTTTTTCTGGCACCAATTGACATATCCAGATATTTACAATATCGCTGCCATTTTCAAATAAGAAGAGCGTTAATCCATCTTCTCTGAAATAAGGCAGGCTTAAGAAATCAGCCACGGAAATTTTCTTGAATTGGGGTGCTGCAGGAAATAGGGCAGGAGAAATTTCAAAATGGCAAGGAACCAAATCAGCCGTTGATGTGATTTCTCCATCTTTTATCTTTCAAGAAAGATAAAGAATTTATGGAATTCGAGCCATTTTATGCTCGAAGGCCAACACAATTATCGGTCAATTGGCCTTCTACACCGATATAGCATCCAGAAAATGCCGGATTCGGTTAATTGTATCCGTTTTTCCGAGTAAGCCCGCAATTTCAAAAACTGGAGGTCCCTTTTTTTCGCCTACTAACATAATGCGAAAAGGAAGTTGCAGCTCACCTGGCTTAATATTTTTCTCTCCTGCCAGTTGCTTAAAGTTGGATTCAATTGAAACTGGATCAAAGGAAGATATGGACTCTACCTGAGAAACGAATGATTCAAAAAAGTTCTTTTTATCAGGATTCCATTTTGGTTTAACCGATTCTATGTCCCACTGAGTGGGAGGTTCAAAAAAGAATCTTGACTCGTCATAAAAATCGTTCAATAATGTGCAGCGATCTTTTACTAACGATAATATTTTTTCAAAACGAGCTTCGTCATTTATGCCGACACCATTGGTCACGAATATTTCCTTCACAACATCTTTATACGCTGAAACCGGCATTTGCCTGATCCATTCGTGATTGAACCATTTCGCTTTTTCGTAGTCAAATTTAGCACCCGCTTTATGCACGCGCTCCATGGAGAATGCATCAATGAGTTCATTTAAGGAAAAAATCTCCTTTCCTGTTCCATCGTTCCAGCCAAGTAAAGCCAGCATATTAATAAATGCCTCGGGCAGAAATCCTCTTTCGCGAAAGCCTTTGATAGTTTCTCCTGAGTTAGGATCTTTCCAATCCATGGCAAACACCGGGAAGCCTAACCGATCCCCATCTCTTTTGCTCAGCTTGCCATTTCCATCAGGCTTTAATATAAGGGGAAGGTGTGCCCATTGGGGCATATTTTCTTCTCCGAATAAATATCTCCACAGTAAAACATGAACAGGCGCACTGGGAAGCCATTCCTCACCGCGAAAAGCGTGACTTATTTTCATGAAAAAGTCGTCTACCACAACGGCCAAATGATAGGTAGGCATGCCGTCTGCTTTTAATAATACCTTATCATCGATCAAGCCGGTATGGAAACTGACTTCGCCCCTGATTAAATCTGAAATAACGACTGTTTCATTTTCTGGCATTTTAATTCGTATCACATGAGGGGCGTCATCATCCAGCAAACGTTCTGTTTCTTCCAGTGTCAGAGAACAGGAATTGCGCATGTTCATTCGTATTCTGTGATCGTACTGGGGAGATGGATTGTCTGCTGTTTTGAACCTGCCACGCATGGTCTCCAATTCTTCAGGCAACTCAAATGCATAATAGGCTTTTCCGGCACGGACTAATTGTTCAGCATATTGACGGTAACTGCTTTTTCTTTCACTCTGCCGGTAAGGTCCATGCGGACCCCCATGGACGGCACTCTCATCCGGTTCAATACCACACCAGCGTAAGGTTTCAAAAATATATTCTTCCGCTCCGTGTACAAAGCGAGATTGATCTGTGTCTTCAATTCGAAGAAGAAAATCTCCCTGGTGCTTTTTTGCAAATAAATAATTGAACAAAGCCGTTCTGACGCCGCCGAGATGAAGGCCGCCTGTCGGGCTTGGAGCGAATCGTACTCTCACGCGTTTATCCATCTAACAAAGATAATAAAGCAACTGCAGAAGGTTTTTGCAAGGGGCTTCGAAAAATATTCCCGCTATTTTCAATTCATTCACATAATTCCTTCAAATTCCCTTTCTATAACCATTTGAGTTGATTACTTTAGTTGCGCCGCATGAATTCGACTTCGAAATACTTACTCACCCTTGCGCTTTTGTTTACTTGTTTCAGCGTTTGCGCCCAAATAACTTATGAAACTGTATATGTCGATTATGACAGCGCATGGCAATACAAAAATCTAAAGGTGATCCCCATACGCCCTAAGAAAGGATTTGGGGGACCTTTGTCGGGGATTGTATCGCTCAGCCAGGCGATTGCACAAGGCCTGGCAACGGTGAGCGAAAGAGGAACTGCATCAACAGAGAATGTTCATTACCTGCGCATCAGCAATCATTCTGATAAATCCGTTTTCATTTCTTCCGGAGAATTGATGGCTGGCGGAAGGCAGGACCGAATGATGGCTAAAGACACAATACTGGCACCAACAGGAAAAGACCAATATGTCCCGGTTATGTGTGTAGAAGAAGGAAGATGGAGTGATAAAGAAAAGAAATTTGTTTATAGTAATTATGCGAATAACCATCTCCGAAAAGTGCTCGATCAAAACAAGAACCAGGTTCTTATTTGGAAGGAAGTTGGTACGCAATTAGGTAACAGGGAGATTAAGAATAAGACACTCGCATATTTGTCAAGGAATTTCGACAAGAAAGTCGTGCTTGCAAATGACGAATATTTTCATTTTTTTCAAAACAAGTTCAGGCAGGCAGACAGTACTATCATTGGTTTTGTATGTATTTCGGGTGACAGAGTGATTGGTTGCGACATTTTTGGATCCATAGATCTCTTTTACGGACAGCTGGAACCATTACTGAAAGGATACACAGATGAAGCCGTCTTCTTTGGTGGTCCGGTCACGATGCCGGAAAAGGAGATCAAAGAATATATGGACAAACTGCTATCCAGCGAAAAGAGCCAGGAAGAATTTGTCAAGTATAACGGCAAAATTTTTCGTCAGGATGGCAGAATCATTCATATAAATACATTCTAGCTAAGTATAGTCCACTAATTTAATTTTCGCAAAGGAGTCTTTCTAAAGGTTAAATTACATTATGTTTTATTTAATCAAGACGCCCTGGCTTGTGAAGAAATACTATTCTGATTGTGTCTGGGATATTCCATCCGGTGAAAAAGACCTTTACCTGAGTTTCGATGATGGTCCTCATCCTGTCGCCACTCCCTTCATCCTGGAACAGTTAAAAAAATATCAAGCCAAAGCAACTTTCTTTTGCATCGGTAAAAATGCCAGGCAGGAGCAAGACCTGTATAAAAAAATTTTAGATGAAGGTCACAGAGTAGGCAATCACACGTATAATCATCTCAGGGGAACCAAGACATCTGACATAAAATATTTTGAAGATATTCGGATGGCGGCCAGGTACATCGATTCAAACTTATTCCGCCCACCATATGGAAGAATCAGCAAGTTTCAAATTGAATTGCTGAAAGAAAAATTTCACTATAAAATTATCATGTGGGATGTCATAAGTGCAGATTTTGACAGATCACTCACCGGAGATAAATGCGCAATCAACGTGATTGCACATGCTAAGCCCGGATCCATCATAATATTTCATGACAGCGAAAAAGCGTGGGAAAGACTTCAAATCGCTTTGCCTAAAGTATTGGAGTATTTTACTAGTGAAGGTTACAAGTTCAAATCAATCGATTGATTTTTTTATGGGAACACCTGGTCAGGAGCTTGATGTGTGTTGGATATTAATGAATTGGGCCGGGGTAGACACCCTGGCCCGTTTTTAATCCGTACCCTATGAAAACT
>PSRA01000055.1 GCA_003175695.1 Bacteroidota bacterium
CCGAAATATACGGATTAAGGTATGTTATGAACCGGGCGTTCAACGGATAAGTATTTATATATATAAGCGCAAAACAGGGTTAATTATTATTGGTAAAACTACTTGGTTTTATACGCAAAATACGGGTGTGATTAGCGGCGATTTCGCAGCCTTGATACTACGGAAAATACATGAGAGTTATTTCCGTTATTAACAGGCGTGTATATATGCAGAAAACCGATCTGAAGTGCTTTTATTATATTTGCCCGATTTGAAAAAAATATGGCTGACACAAAGCAAAATTTATTTGAATATACAGAGGAATCCATCAAATCGTTGGACTGGAAAGAACATATCCGCCTCAGGCCAGGTATGTATATAGGTAAGTTGGGAGATGGAAGCAGTGCCGACGACGGGATCTACGTCTTGTTGAAAGAAGTAATCGATAATTGCATTGACGAATACACCATGGGTTATGGTAAACAAATAGATATCACGATCCAGGGTAAAACAGTTTCTGTCCGCGATTACGGAAGAGGCATCCCGCTGGGTAAAGTGGTAGATGCCGTCAGCAAGATAAATACAGGTGCAAAATATGACAGCAGCGCCTTCCAAAAATCGGTTGGACTAAATGGCGTAGGTACAAAAGCTGTCAATGCGCTTAGTGGTTCCTTCAAGGTAAGTAGTTTCAGGGAAGGGAAGGAAAAAACGGCGGAGTTTACCAAGGGGGTTCTCGTCAAGGAATTCAAAGAAAGCAAGACAGGTGAATCGAACGGTACACTCGTCACTTTTATTCCGGATGAGTCTGTATTCAAGAACTTTCACTTCATCAATGAATACCTGGACAACCAGTTTTGGAATTATTGTTATTTAAACGCCGGCCTCGTCATTAATTTCAATGGTAAAAAATATATTTCTAAAAACGGGTTGCTGGATCTGCTGCAAAGAAGGACAAACGAAGACGAGCTATGCTACCCTATCATCCACTTGAAAGGAGATGATATTGAAGTTGCCATTGCCCATAACAATGATTATGGAGAAGAGATCTTCAGTTTTGTAAATGGTCAATTTACCACCCAGGGAGGCACGCATCAGCAGGCATTCCGCGAAGCTTTCGTAAAAGTGATCCGCGATTTCTACAAAAAGGACTATGACGCGGCAGATATTCGGCAAAGTATTGTTGCCGCCGTTTCTGTGAGAGTGATAGAGCCGGTTTTCGAATCGCAGACAAAAACGAAATTAGGCAGTCAATATGTAGCGGAAGGTGGAGCTACCATGAAAAATTTTGTGAATGATTTCCTGGCAAAGGAATTAGACAATTTTCTTCATAAAAATCCTACCACGGCAGAAGCGCTCAAAAAAAGAATAGAGCAAAGTGAAAAAGAAAGGAAAGAGCTGGCAGGAATCAAGAAGCTGGCGAATGAAAGGGCCAAAAAAGCAAACCTGCACAATCGCAAATTGCGCGATTGTCGCTACCATTATAACGATGAAGCAGCTGGCAAGGAAAAAGAGATGATCCTGGAAAAGCAAAAAGAAAGTACCATATTCATTACGGAAGGTGATTCAGCAAGCGGCTCCATTACGAAAGTAAGAAATGTGGAAACCCAGGCGGTATTCAGCCTCCGGGGGAAACCCTTGAACTGCTTCGGCCTGACAAAAAAAGTCGTGTATGAAAATGAAGAGTTCAACCTGCTGCAACATGCCTTGAATGTAGAAGACAGTATTGAGGGTTTGCGTTACAACAATATTGTAATTGCTACTGATGCGGATGTAGATGGTATGCATATTCGCCTTTTGCTGATGACTTTCTTCCTTCAATTCTTCCCTGACCTTGTTAAAAATGGTCACGTTTTTATTCTGGAAACGCCTTTGTTTCGCGTACGCAATAAACAGGAAACTATTTATTGTTATGATGAAATGGAAAAAAAAGCGGCGATGAAGAAATTAGGCGGTAAACCAGAAGTTACGCGCTTTAAAGGATTGGGAGAGATTTCTCCGGATGAATTCTCCCGATTTATTGGCAATGACATGCGATTACAACCGGTCATGATCATGCCTGATACGCACATTCAAAATTTGCTGGAGTATTATATGGGCAAGAATACCCCACAACGCCAGGATTTTATCATTGGCAACCTCCGATTGGAGATTGATCTGGCGGAGAATGAAGTGGCCTGACAAAGGTTTCACCGGAGCAAATTCAGCGGCGGGCATTCTCTTTTACCATTTCCATACATTTGACTAATAATTGCACAGAATATTGCAGTAAAAAGACTACTATGATCCATATCGTATTTCAGCACAGTGACATCGATACCCTTCAGGAAGCAATTAAACTGGATCCTTCCCTGCAAGGTGAAATTATACAAATTGCAGATGACTTTGCCGTCGGCCCGGTTCAACATATTTTTTCAGACGAAGGAATTGAGGCCAGAAAGCAATGGTGGCGCGAAGTTTTGGCAGGAGGTGACTATGATGGTATTGTGGACGACGGTTCGGTTCCCGATGATCGTAAAACAGTTCAATCCCTTATAGAAAGATTGCAATCGGACGAGAGCGAAACCATTTGGATATGGGCCGCACAAAACAAGCACGACGTAAGTGGATATTATTGGCTGGTAAGTCAGTTGAAAAATTTTCAGGGACGGGTCTTTATCCTATACTTAAACAACCTGCCTTTTATCAATGAAAAAGGGCAGTTGTTTTATCCGACTAATCTTTTTGATATCCCTCCTAAAGAATTTATTAAAGCTAAAATATTGGTGAGGCCAGTAACCCTGAGTGAATTTGAAATAGATCCGGATGAATGGACGAGAATCTGCAACGAAGCAAAAGGCGTTCGAATCCTGGAAGGAGGGAAGAAGCTGGCCCAGTTTGACTACGATTATTATGATGAATCTCTGCAAAAATTCATTTCCGGGGATTGGCAAAAAGGTAATAGGATCATCCATCAATTTCTGGCCAAATCCAAAGAAATTACCGGTGATGCCTATCTGCTTTGGAGGTTAAAAAATATTTTGGCGCAGGGCACATTTGACGTACAGGGCGAATTAAAGAACATGAAGGATTTTGAAGTGAAACTGAAAGCGTCTCAACCCGCAACTGATTCACTCGCTGTATAATTTTTGTGAATGAAAAAGATAGTTTTTTCGCTTAATTTCTGCTTGTTCTTTTTTTTCACATTCAGTCAGACCATTCCCGAAACGATAGACGAATTACTGAAGGTATACAGCCGTCAAAACGCTTTCAATGGAACAGCCCTTGTTGCGCAGCATGGCCAGGTGATGTTTGCAAAAGGATATGGCCTTCGTAATTTTGAAAGGCACCTGCCGAATGACACCTCGACTATCTACCAGATTGGTTCTATTAGCAAACAATTTACTTCAGCAATAATTCTGCAGCTGCGTGATAAAGGCCTCCTTTCCTTGAATGATAAACTCAGCAAATTTATTCCTGACTATCCACGGGGTGATGAAATCACGATTGAGCACCTGCTTTCGCATACATCCGGAATTTATAATTACACCAATGACGAGCAATTCATGAAGTCGCGGTCGGTCAAACCGATTTCAAGGGAGGATCTGATATCAGAGTTCAAAAATAAACCCCTGGATTTCGATCCGGGCAAGAAATATAATTACAGCAATTCGGGATATGTTTTGCTTGGCTACATTATTGAAAATATTACTGGAAAATCTTACTTCGATGTTGTGAAGGAGAATATTTTCAACCCCCTGCAAATGGATCATTCCGGTTTTGATTTCATTGGATTAAAGTCCCGGGCAAAGGCGGTCGAATATAGTAAACTAAGCCCAAATCTGGCCGAGCCCGCGATGATCGTAGATTCTACTGTATCTTTTGCTGCAGGTTCCATATATACATCAGCCGGCGATTTGTACAAGTGGGATCGCGCTCTCAACAGTGGTTTTTTGCCGGATTCATCCTTGAAGCAGGCATATACGACCCGGTTGGATCATTACGGCCTTGGCTGGGTCATAGACACGTCATATGGAAAGAAGGTGGTCATGCACGAAGGAGGAATTTTCGGATTTGGAAGCTTTATTGCACGCATTCCTGAAGACCAATCCACCATCATACTCTTTGATAATCATTCAGCCGCGAATCTGGCCAGGATTGCTGAAAATATAAATGCCATACTAAACGATCAACCTTATGAATTTCCTCGTTATCGGAAGGAAATAAGTTTGGATTCAAATATGTTGCATCAATACGAAGGGGAGTACAAATTTGCACCGGATTTTGTCATCACGATAAAGCCTTCTGACGGGCATTTGGTTGTGCAGGCGAAGGGACAGGGCCAAAACGAGTTCTTTGCTGCAAGTCCTGACTTTTTTTTCACTAAAATTATTGAGATGCAATTGGAATTTATAAGGGATACTAATGGAAAAATCACGAGACTGAACCTTTACCAGGGAGGGCAACAAATCCAGGGAGTGAAAATAAAATAAGATTCATGAAGGAAATTATTCAATTGGAAGAGGCCGCTATGCTTGGGCTTAGCATTTACCTGTTCACCCAACTTCATATTTCCGGCTGGTGGTACCCGGCGCTGATTCTTCTACCGGACATCAGTATGCTCGGTTACACAATAAGTAATAAGGTGGGAGCGATTACATACAATGTTTTTCATCATAAAGGAATAGCTATTGGTGTTTATTTGCTGGGCATTTACCTCCATGATGAAAAAATTCAATTAGCTGGATTGATTTTATTCGGACATTCGTCCATGGACCGGATCCTTGGATATGGGCTGAAATATGAAAAAGGATTTCAATTCACGCACCTTGGCCAGATAGGAAGAAATAAAACTGTTTCCTGAAAATCCGTAACTCGCATAATCCGGTAATGATTTTTAATTGATCGTATTCTTATGGCGAAAAGCAAAAACAAAGACGAAAATCTTCAACAGGCCGAATCGGGGATCATTCATCAATACAAGAACTGGTTTCTCGACTATGCATCCTATGTGATATTGGAGCGGGCAGTACCATCCATCCAGGATGGCCTTAAGCCTGTTCAGAGGCGTATCCTTCATGCCATGAAGGAAATGGACGACGGTAGGTTCAATAAGGTGGCAAATATTATTGGACAATCGATGCAATACCACCCACATGGTGATGCATCCATTGGCGAAGCTATTGTGAATATGGGGCAAAAAGACTTGTTGATTGAAACGCAGGGCAACTGGGGCGATGTAAGAACGGGTGACGATGCGGCGGCAGCTAGGTATATTGAAGCTCGTTTGAGCAGATTTGCGCTGGAAGTGGCTTTCAATGCAAAAACCACTGAGTGGCAGCTGAGTTACGACGGCAGGAAGAACGAACCGGTTGCACTGCCCATGAAATTTCCGCTGCTGCTTGCCCAAGGTGCTGAAGGCATTGCGGTAGGCCTGGCGACTAAGATTCTTCCACATAATTTCTGTGAGCTCTGCGATGCATCGATTAAATATTTGCGGGGAAAGAAATTTGATCTGTTTCCCGATTTTCAGACCAGGGGAATGATCGATATCACCAACTATAATGAAGGTAAACGTGGAGGTAAGGTGCGCATTCGCTCGCACATCGAAGAGGTAGACAAAAAAACGCTGATCGTTCGTGATGTACCTTACGGTATCACCACCACGCAGTTGATTGACTCGATCATTAAGGCAAACGACCAGGGGAAAATCAAGATCAAAAAAGTAACTGATAACACGGCTGCTGAAGTTGAAATTCAAATAGATCTTGCCCAGGGTATATCTCCGGATATAACCATTGATGCTCTGTATGCATTCACCGATTGTGAAGTATCTATTTCGCCCAATGCTTGCGTCATCAACAAAGAAAAGCCAGAGTTTCTGGGTGTTCGCGAATTGTTGAAGTATTCCGTTGACAATACCAAGGACCTTCTTCAAAAGGAATTGGAAATTAAGTTGTCGGAATTGCAGGACAAATGGCATTATACTTCCCTCGAAAAAATATTCTTCGAAAAAAAGATCTACAAAGAGCTTGAAAAAAAACATGAGAATTGGGAGAAAGTGCTGGATGCGATTGCAAAAGCATTTGAACCTTTCCGCAAGCAGTTAAAGAGAAATATCACAAGAGAGGATATTGTCAAATTGACTGAAAAGCCGGTAAGAAGAATTTACAAACTCGACATTGAAGAGTTAAATGCCCAGATCAAAGCTCTGGAAGCCGAGATTAAACAAGTCAGGCATAACCTGAATAACCTCGTCGATTTTACTGTTGAATATTATGAAAATCTCCTGAAAAAATATGGAGGCGGAAAGGCAAGAAAAACGGAAATAAAATTGTTCGAATCAATTCAGGCCAAGCAGGTTGCTATTGCAAACACAAAATTGTATGTCAACAGGGCGGACGGATTTATTGGAACAGCGCTGAAAAAAGACGAATTCGTTACCGATCTTTCTGACTTGGATGATGTCATTGTATTTACCAAAGCAGGCAAGATGAAAGTGGTGAAAGTGGCAGAGAAGACATTTATCGGGAAAGACATTATCTACCTGGCTGTTTTTGAAAAAAATGATGAGCGCACGACCTACAATATGATTTATGCAGATGGAAAATCTGGCATCAGCTACGCGAAAAGATTCAATGTGACCGGCGTGACGCGCGACAAAGAATATGACTTAACCAAAGGAGATGAAAAGAGCAAAGTCCATTATTTTTCGGCAAATCCCAATGGAGAAGCGGAAGTAGTCAAGGTTTTGCTCAGCCCAAGTTCCTCTGCCAGGAATAAAGAATTCGATTTCTATTTCGAGACGCTGGAAATTAAAGGAAGGGCAAGCATGGGCAACCAGGTCACGAAGTATCCGATTCGATCCGTGAAATTCAAAGAAGCCGGTAAAGCTACTTTAAGCGGACGCAAACTTTGGTTCGATAACACCTTCGGAAGGCTCAATGCTGAGGGAAAAGGAGATTTCCTGGGAACATTTGAACAGGATGACAAAATTCTCGTCATTTACAATGATGCCAACTACGAGATCACTGACCAGGAGTTAACACAGAGATTCGAGGGGGATAAGATTCTGCTTATCGAAAAATTTGATCCGGAGAAAATTATCACTGCGGTCTATCTGGATAATGAAAAACTTCAGTACAATATCAAGCGCTTCAAAATTGAGACCACTACATTGCACACCAAATTCTTTTTCATTAAGGATGGTGAAGGCAATCGTCTTGAAATGGTATCGACCGACGAAGAGCCAATATTAGTAGTTCAGACAGGACGAGGTTCACAGGTAAGAAAGGCAAAATTCAAAGTTGCAAAGATGACTGAGATCATGGGATGGAAGACTGTTGGAGCTAAGCTGGTTGATTACTCAAAAACAGTTACGATGGAGTGGGAAAAGAAGAAGCAATCAAATAGTCAGGCGGAACTGTTCGAATAAAAATCTTCACACATGGGCATCCGCCCGAACCTGCCTTTAGCGGGGGGCAAAGAGAAGGAGCGAAGAATCAGAGCGGAGAGCGTCTTACCCGTCGCTCTCTGCTCTGATTCTTCGCTCTTTCTCTTTGAGTCTTTGGCCAAATCTGCCCACTAAGATGTCCAATCAGCACCCCCAGAAAGCAATATGTAGACTATATTTTTGACAATACAAAATACCTATATGTTAGACGTACAAACAAGAGTGCTCTCGACTGAAGAAGTCGCAGCCCGGTTTAATGAACTTGCCCAACAGGAAAAATGGTTTGAAATTCAGGATGAATTTTTTGCCGATAATGTGAAGAGCGTGGATCCTTTAAAATCGCCCTATTTTGGATATGCTGAAGGCAAGGTGGCAGTCCGCCAAAAAGGAGAGGACTTTGTAAAGAGAATCCAGGCACTTCATAAAGCCTACACATCTGCGCCAATTGTTACAGGCAATTATTTTGCAGTAGCCAGAGAATTGGATATAACGGTGCAACCTCATGGAAGGATTCAAATTCGTGAAATAATGTTGTATGAGGTGAAGGATGGACAGATTGTACTGGAGCAATTCTTCTATTGAGAAGTAGAAATGAAGGGGAGCAAAACTGTCGTTAGGAACCCTATTGTTCACTCGTCAGCGGCTCATTAGATTTTTTTCGTTTGAACCTAACGGTTGCACTTCCTTTCAGGTCACTACTCATAAACACTTCATATCTGCGTTCTCCATCGCTCACTACCATCACGGCAGTATTTGGAGGATATTTACCGAGGTTTTCAGCAAACATGCTGACTTCATTGAAATCTTTAAGGCTATCTAATTTGATATACACGTTGATCGCTCTTTCCGTAAGTTCCTGGTGCGTCATGATTAACTCACCATTAAGGAAGACAGAAATGCTATCGCCATCTATTTCCGCGTTATCGTAAAAGCTCAAACGTAAAGAATCCGAGGCCACTTCGAGAACCTTTCCTAATAATTGCTTTCTCTTTTTGAATTGATCGTTGATCTGTGCAATGTCAGGCTTTACAAAAGTTGCTGAACTGCCTAGCGAAGCTGTGACAGCAGAAGATGCTAATGAAGGATCTTTGGCTTGCGGTGTTTCAGGACTCTTGTCTGTCTTGGTATTACTATTTGCCGCAACGGCGATGGTGGCAGCCTCTTTATTGACCGCTGTTGGATTAGAAGCGCCGTCCTTTTTTGAAACGGTTGAATTAGTAGCATCATCTTTTTTGGAAGCAATGGGAATGGCATTGTTTTCCTTATTCGGCGCGATTGAATTTAGATTATCCTGCCTGGTTGCAGAGGTTGAACTTGACGCATCTGGGATATTATTATCGGTAATCGGACTCGGTTTCCAATATTGCCTGGTAGCAGCTAAATCTTTAAATATACTGTCTTCCACTTTTGCTTCTGTAAATAGTGTGTAGCTCACGCGAAGATCGGGACATGTGTACGTATATTTTTTGTCGCGCATAAAATAACCACTGAGCGTCGTCTTCACTTTTGAGACCATCATCTTTCCATAAAAATTCGTGATGCAATCAACACTTGCGGAAGTTGAATTTGTTGCAAAATAGATGATGGGAATATCGCGGATGATAATTTGTTTCGTCCTTGGATCGTATACGCCTTTAACCAAGAAACTCTGGTAAACGTCTTTGAAATAGTAGCCAAAAAACCCTTTGACTTTATTTCCTTTTTGTGCAATGATCAGTTCAGTGAGATAGTTGTTTTGGATGCCCGACATCTCCACATTAGCCTGCCCGTACCAATAACCTGTAACATTCTGAGCACCAACGGAATAGAAGGCAACCAGTCCTAACGCAACAATTAGTTTTTTCATGGGCTATGTATAAATTGTCTGTAGCCAAAACCATACCTTAAAAAGCCGGTGCGGCAGGCTCACATTAGTTGTATTTAACGTGTGAATGAAACTATCATTATACAAGAATTAGATTATTTTGTCATAAATCTGCGAATTTCAACGTTCTACGAAGCTATCAGAGAGAATCTCCCGATTAGCCCGCTAGCCCAAATGCCTTTTTAACTCCCGTTCTGAATCGCGTGCTTTGATCGTCTCCCGCTTGTCATATAATTTTTTCCCTTTTCCAAGTCCAATCTCAATTTTGGCCAGGCTTTTTTCATTAAAGAAGATGCGCAGGGGAACGATCGTATAACCCTTTTCCTTCATTTTATTTTCCAATTTTCGAAGTTCCCTTTTAGTAAGCAACAATTTCCTGTCGTGAACTGCAATATGGTTATTCGTCGTTCCAAAACGATATTCAGCGATATGCATATTCTTGATCCATAACTCGCCTTTATGAAAAATACAAAAGCTGTCTACAAAACTTACTTTGCCTTCGCGGATTGATTTTACTTCTGTACCTGCGAGCACCATACCGGCCACATATTTATCTTCAATATAATAATCATGGTAGGCTGACTTGTTGTTGATGGACTTGTCCACAATAAACGACTTGGATAATTTTCAAAAATTTAAGGAGTAAGTTGCCGATGTATTTGATCGACTGTATTTGTTCCGGATCAATTAAACTCTTGCAAAAACTTTTCGACCGGGAACTGCTTTGCCGGGTGTCAGTCTTTGAGCAAAGTTATTACAGTCGCAATTTTTTCCTTCAGTTCTTTTCTGTTAACGATAAAGTCGAGGAATCCATGCTCCAGCAAAAATTCACTTCGTTGAAATCCTTCGGGTAAATCTTTCTTTATCGTTTCCCGTATCACTCTTGGACCTGCAAATCCAATTAATGCGCCAGGCTCAGCAATGTTGAGGTCACCCAGCATACCAAAGGATGCCGAAATACCTCCGAATGACGGATCTGTCAGTAAAGAGATATAGGGTATCTTTTCATCAGTCATCTGTGATAATTTCCCAGAAACTTTTGCCAATTGCATTAGAGAAAATGCGCTTTCCATCATTCGAGCGCCTCCGGATTTACAAATAATCATAAGAGGCGCTTTGTGTGCAATGCAATAGTCTATGGCCCTTGAAATTCTTTCGCCCATGACGCTGCCCAATGATCCGCCGATGAATTCAAAATCCATACAGGCTACAACCATATGATGCTCTTTCACATTTCCTGCTGCTACACGGATCGAGTCGGTGAGATCTGTTTTTGCCCAAGTTTCTTCGAGTCTTTTTTCATATGATTTCAAATCTGTAAAGTGGAGGAAATCTTTAGAGCGGATATTTTCTGCCAATACTTCGTACTGGCTATCGTTAAAAAGGATCTCAAAATATTCTTCGCTGCCGATACGATGGTGGTGACTGCATTTGGGGCAAACGAACAAATTTTCTCTGAGCTCAGTAACCGTGCAGATATAATTGCAATTCGGACATTTGGTCCACAGTCCTTCAGGGGCTTCTTTTTTTTCTGCAGTACTGGTCAGAATACCTTTCTTAATACGTTTGAACCAACTTGTTTTGCTTTCTTCACCAGTCCCATCCTCACCGGTTAAGTTGGCTTCAAAATCGTCATCTCGCTTCATTAAAGAGATATTTGAGCGGCTAAGATAGTAAACAATGGG
>PSRA01000087.1 GCA_003175695.1 Bacteroidota bacterium
TGGTTGAAGGAGCACGCCTGGAAAGTGTGTATACTCGAAAGGGTATCGCGGGTTCGAATCCCGCCCTCTCCGCATTTCCAATTTTTTAATAGATCTGTACGTCCAGACGAAGGGAATTAAAACGGAAAAAGAGAAGGGAATTCCGTTTTATGACTGCAGCTTCGGATGCTTAGCCCCCCATGCGCCCTAGTTTTTAGTACATTAAGGAGAATCCAAGAAGATAAGTCCCAGCTTTGAATAATGATCTTCCGAGTGAAAAAATTGCAAACAAACCGTTGCGCAATTAGGGGCATGTAACCACCTTTCTATATATTAGCCAGATGAAACTTCATCTTTTTTTGGTTTTCAGCATTATTTTCCTGACGTCCGATTCCATTCAAGCCCAGGTTAAGAAATTTGATTCAACGGTCAGCATGGGCAGGGCCGGATACCGGGTTATTTGTGGCAATAAAAATTTGGATCAAAATGATGTGTCTCTGAAACTCAATGGTTTCAAAGAGACTTCCGGCGATTTTCGATTTGCTATTAAGGGGCGGATTGCTGGAATTGAGATCGATGACCTCAATACTGACTCCTATCCCGATTTATTAATATATGCATATACCGGTCCGAATGGGCAGTATGGAACAGTATATGGATTCGTGTCAGCCGAGAATAAGAATGTGATTCCTTTTTCGCTACCGGACGTTTTGCTTGATGGAAAAATTAGTGATGGTTATAAAGGTCACGATGAATTTTCTTTGTTAGAGGGAACACTGATGCAAAAATTTCCAGTCTATAAACCAAACGATTCAACAGGCAAACCTACGGGCGGTAGAAGAGTTGTCCTTTACAAGGTTAATGGATCCCAGAATGAGGGATATAGGTTTAAGATGATAAAGTTCTATGATATCAAGGATTAGGGCCATAGGAGTGTATCAACTATCATCCTGATAAAAAACCCATGAATGTTTTTTACAGAGATTCCGAACCTGTTTTAGGCAAAATTTTAAACGCCCCCCTTTAAGATTGGTTAGACCGGGGCCACCAATCTGAATCCGTTTCCGTGGATGTTCACAATTTCAATCTTACTATCGTCTTTGAGGTATTTACGCAGTTTGGCAATATACACATCCATGCTTCGTCCGTTGAAGTAAGTATCACTGCCCCATATTTTTTTCAAGGCCGTTTCCCGGGGCAGAAGGTCATTCATATGCTCGCACAGCATTTTCAATAATTCATTCTCTTTTGGGGAAAGCGTTTGCATTTGGCCGTTATGACTGAGCTCACGAAGTTTCGGATTGAAATGATAAGAACCCAGGTCAAATTCCTTGTTTTCAGATTCCTTGTTCACATCTTCGTTTCTTTTTAGGATCGCTTTTATTTTCAATAATAGCACCTCGCTGTCAAATGGTTTGGTGATATAATCATCAGCTCCCAACTTATAACCCTGAATAATATCTTCTTTCATGGTTTTGGCACTAATGAAAAATAATGGAACATCCGGATTAATATCTCTGATTTCTTCGGCCAGCGTGAATCCGTCCATGTGTGGCATCATCACATCCAGGAGGCAAAGATCGAAATGTTCACGTTGAAAGGCAGCCAATCCCAAGCGTCCGTCTCTTTCAAGCGTGACATCAAAATCATTCAATTCAAGGTAGTTTTTCAACACCATGCCGAGGTTCTGATCATCTTCGCACAACAAGATCTTTGATTTTTTACCTTCCATATTGATTCATTTATCTGCAAATAAAATTAAATCATTTGCCGCAAAATAGCAGCCCGTGAATAATATTTTGTTAATAAAGCCCCAGTCAGTCGCAAGAAATGCAGGGCATTTGTCGACATCATGATCGGGTTATTCGATCAATGCTTTTGGATGCGCTATCTTTGCAAAAGAAAAAATTTTAGAGCATTCCATGCATCTTACATCTGACAATAAATTCAAGAAATTGGTGGTGATTGGGGATCGTGTTTTAATTCGTCCTTCCCGCCCAAACGAAAGGACTGAAACAGGTCTATACCTCCCTCCCGGTGTTCAGGAAAAAGAAAAAGTGCAGCAGGGTTACATCATAAAAACAGGTCCGGGGTATGCCATTCCTATGCCAGTGGACGAAGAACCCTGGAAAAATGAGGACGAACAGGTGAAATATGTTCCATTACAAGCCAGGGAAGGTGACATCGCCATTTTTTTGCTTAGTGGCGCGACCGAAGTCATTTATGAGGGAGAAAAATACTTCATTGTTCCCCAGAGCGCCATATTAATGCTGGAAAGGGAAGAATCGATCTGATCATATGACCCATTCTATACCTCATTGATCGATAAGGGCTTCATTTATTGCCCGCTTCAGAATTACCCCGCGAATTGTATCTTTGCGAGTCTTTAATAAAATCGAATGAATGCTAACTTCAGGCCCGACAAGCAACATACCCTAAATGGTTCGGTCAGTATTTCAGGTACTGGCTTACACACTGGCATTAAGGTGGATATGACGCTCAAGCCGGCGAATCCGGGTTTTGGGTATCAGTTTCAACGAATTGACCTTCCTGGTCAGCCCATCGTCAAAGCAGATTGTGATCTGGTTACGGATACTTCAAGAGGAACGACATTGGAAGAAAATGGCGCTAAGGTTAGCACAGTTGAACATGTATTGGCTGCCCTGGTGGGCATGGGGATCGATAACTGCCTGATTGAATTGAATGGACCGGAAATTCCCATCATCGATGGTAGTTCAGAACCATTTGTCGAAATCATTGAAGAGTCAGGGGTGATCGAACAGGACGCTGCCAAAGCCTGGTACAGCATTGACACCAATATTACCCATTACGACGAGAAGAAAAGAGTAGAAATGGTGGCTATGCCATCGATGGACTATAAAGTAACGACGTTGATTGATTTTAACAGCCCCGTGTTAGGAACCCAGCATGCCGGACTGAAGACAATGGCGAATTTCAAATCAGAAATAGCGCCCTGCAGAACTTTTTGTTTCCTGCACGAACTGGAAATGCTGCTGGACAACAACCTGATCAAGGGCGGCGATATCAATAATGCGATTGTGGTGGTTGATAAGCCTGTGACGAAGGAAGAAATGGACAGATTGGCCAAGGCTTTTCGTCGCGACAAGATAGAGGTCAAAAGCGAAGGTTATCTTAATAACCTCGAATTGCGATTTCCGAATGAACCCGCCAGGCATAAGCTATTGGATGTAATTGGGGACCTGGCGCTGATCGGATACCCGATTAAAACACATATTATTGCTAACAGACCTGGTCATTCGACAAACGTTGAATTTGCCAAAAAAATCAAGCAGTACATTCGCAAAAACAAGCATTTGAAGAATGTACCGGTATATGACCCAAACAGGCCACCAATTTTCACTTCTCAACAAATTGAAAAGACGCTTCCGCATAGATATCCATTTCTTTTGGTTGATAAGATCATTGATTTGACGGACACATCCATCGTAGGAATAAAAAATATCACCTTTAATGAGCCTTTCTTTGTTGGGCATTTTCCAGGTAATCCGATTATGCCCGGTGTATTGCAGATTGAAGCATTGGCCCAGACTGGCGGTATCCTGGCCATTAATGCGACGTCAAGCTCTGGCGAATACGATACTTATTTTCTCAAAATAGATAATTGCAAGTTCAAGCAAAAAGTAGTGCCTGGTGATACGATGATCATGAAACTTGAATTGCTCAGCCCCATTCGTAGAGGCATATGCGAAATGAGAGGAACTGTCTACGTTGGCAATAAAGTAGTTACGGAAGCAGACCTGATGGCTCAATTGGTAAAGAGAAGTTAATTCACAGGAATTGCTGCAAATAACTCTATTTTTGTGAGTGCTGGGTATTGCTCAGCATTTTTTATGAAAGATTCTATAATATCCACTGAAAAAAACCTTACTCACGTTGCGGGGAACGCTATAATTGATTATCGAATGATCCATCCACATACCTATATTCACGCCAGCGCACGATTGGCAACAAATGTCAAAATTGACCCTTTTACTGTTATTCACCAGGACGTTGAAATTGGTGAAGGCACCTGGATTGGCTCCAATGTAACCATCATGGAAGGAGCGAGAATTGGCAAGAATTGCCGGATTTTTCCTGGTGCAGTCATTTGTGCCATTCCACAGGATTTGAAGTTCCAGGGAGAGTATTCCAATGTGTTTATCGGTGATAACACGACCATCCGTGAATTTGTTACCATTAACCGGGGAACAAAGGACCGGGAGAAGACCAGTATTGGAAGCAATTGCCTGATCCAGGCTTATTGTCACCTGGCTCACGACTGCATTGTTGGGAATAATTGCATTATGAGCAACAATACCCAGGTGGCGGGACATGTGGTGATCGATGACTGGGCCATTTTAGGAGGCATGTGTGCAATCCATCAGTTTGTCAAGGTGGGACGGCATTGTTTTGTTCAAGGAGGTTCACTGGTTGGTAAGGATATTCCCCCTTACATCAAAGCCGGCCGGCTGCCCTTGAGTTATTGCGGTGTCAATTCCGTCGGTCTCAAAAGAAGAGGATTTACAGTAGAAAAAATCAATCAGATCCTTGACGTATATCGTATCATTTATAATAAAGGGCTAAACACTTCGCAGGCTCTTGAATTCCTGGAAGAAGAATTTCCTGCTACAGATGAGAGAGATGAAATCGTAACATTTATTCGGGAAAGCAGCAGGGGCATTATTAAACGCTATAGCAAAAGCAGTTTGGATGAAGATTACGCTGACTGATGCCGGCAAGCGCTTCAATCGGGACTGGATCTTTCGGCATCTCAGTTATACTTTCATAGCGGGTCGTGGTTATGCGATCACCGGTCCCAATGGATCGGGAAAATCAACACTTTTACAGAGCATCAGCGGTTCTATCGGACTTTCTGAAGGCAGGATTCACTATTATGCAAAGGAAGAGGCGGTTCCTACCGATCAGGCCTACCAACATCTTTCCCTGGCGGCTCCTTACATGGAGCTAATCGAAGAAATGACAGCCACGGAATTTCTTTCCTTCCACCAGGTCTTCAAGCCTTTTCTTCCCGGCCTATCTATCAATGAAATACTAGAGCAGGTCCAGTTAAAAAATTCCGCGCATAAGCAAATCCGCTATTATTCATCCGGGATGAAGCAAAGATTGAAATTAGCTCAGGCAATTTTTACCAATTGTCCGTTTCTTCTTTTAGATGAACCATGCACCAACCTGGATGCAGAAGGGATTCAAATGTACCAGCAGATCATCAATCGCTTTTCTAAGGATCGCCTGGTGATCGTTAGCTCAAATGACCAGGCTGAATACCTGTTTTGTGAAGAGAAAATTGAAATAAGAGATTTTAAGAAATGAATCCTGATGTCAGGATCCGATGACATCATCGTTGACTGGCAATTAAAAGATTCAAATCTGTATATTTTAAATCGAAGCGTTGACTCAGGTGGAAATTCGTCAATGCACCTTTGAAAAGATAGATGCCACTTCTTAAATGAATCTTATGCCAGACAAGATTTTCAAAGCCGCCTTCTTCGCCCGCCTCCATTAATAAAGGCATTAACACGTTACTGATCGCCTGCGACGCAGTGCGAGCAAATCCTGAAGGAATATTCGGAACACAATAATGGATGACTCCATACTTGAGAAAGATCGGATGTTCATGAGAAGTTATCTCGGAAGTCTCAAAACAACCTCCCCTGTCAATACTCACGTCAATGATCACGCTACCCGTACGCATATTGCTGACCATTTCTTCAGTGACAACAACAGGAGTCCTGCCGGTTTGAGAAGAGAGAGCGCCCACCGCCACTTCACATGTTTTCAGTTGTTTGGAAAGAATGCGCGGTTCGATAACTGAAGTATAAATTCTGAAACCAACATTATTCTGCAATCTTTTTAAGCGGTAAACACTATTGTCAAAAACCTTTACGGAAGCCCCCAGGGCGAGTGCTGCCCGAGCTGCATATTCACCCACAATCCCTGCCCCGAGGATGATGACTTTCGTAGGAGGAATACCCGAAATTCCACCTAATAAAACCCCTTTTCCATGATTGGCGGAGCCCAAGTATTGCGCGGCCAACAGCATAACGGCGCTACCGGCAATTTCGCTCATGCTCCTTACGATAGGGTAGCTGCCGCTGTCATCTTTTAAGTTTTCGAATGAGATCCCGGTAATGCGTTTTTCCATCATCTTCTCCAGCAACTCAGCTTTTAACGCTGAAAGGTGAATAGGAGAAATGATCGTTTGATTCATTTGGAGTAATGGAAGATCTTCTTCCACTACAGGCGCTGATTTCACTAAAAGCGGAGCTTTAAAAACTTCGGCCTTGTCATAGACAATCTTGGCCCCCGCTTCACTATAATCCTTATCGCGATAGTGAGCAGCATCGCCTGCATTGTGTTCAATGATCACTTCGTGACCATTGCTCACGAGTACGCCTACTGATTCCGGAGTGAGTGCAATCCTGTTCTCCTGAAAAGCGGTTTCTTTTGGAAGTCCAATATATAACTGGCTGGTTTTGGGCTTAATATCTAAGGTTTCTTCCAGAGTTTCGTAACTAAAGGATGTACTAATGATTGGTCTTTGCTGAGACATGCTTGCGGGCTTATCTTATGATATATACTCCAATTGAGAAAGGACGGTTAAATTACAATATTAAATTGAATTGTTTACGTTTTCGGAACTCCAACAGGAACGATTTTTCTCGTATCAGGATCCAAAATTGACATAGAAATAAAGATTGTTTCCGGTGGAAAAATTCCTAATGCACGGTGGGGCCATTCCACAAGGCATATTTCTCCGGAATACAGACAGTCCTCCACTCCGGCACGAATTGCTTCATCTTCATCTTCCAACCTGTAAAGGTCAATATGATAAAGTCTACCGCCTGGATAGATATATTCGTTGATGATGGAAAATGTGGGACTGCCTATCGGGCTGGTCACCTTTTTTGCTTCGCATAGCGCATGAATAAATGTTGTCTTCCCCGTTCCCATTTCCCCTTCAAAGGCAAAAATCTTGTCACCAGAAAATTCCTTCCAGAACCTGTCGGCGACGTCCCGGATGTTTTTTAAACTGACAATCCACTCCATTTCTCAAAGATAGAGCAATGGACGTTAGATGATATTTGAGTCAGCCGGGGAGTAGCGTCCTGGTAAGTGAATTTGACAATTTGTCAACTTTAGATGAAGTAAATTTGCGGCAGATTTTCCATTTTTGTAAACTGCATACTGGAAAATCGGAAAACCTTGAAAGAATATGGAAGCAATTCATTGGAAGATTGAGGGAATGACCTGTTCAAATTGCGCGCTTACCATAAATAAGTACCTGGAGAAGACTGGCCTGGGGAATGTGAATGTTAATTTGCCTGGGAGTGAGGTCAGCTTTGAACTAATTGGTAATCGCTCAGAATTCGAAATTAAGAAAGGAATTGAAGATCTTGGATATAAAGTGATTGAAGAAGCATCTGCTGCAAAGGAGGAATCCAGGAAGAAACCGATCAATCAATTCCTTCGCTACCTGATTATTTGCGCACCATTTACTTTCCTGCTACTGTTGCCCATGTTGGATAAGTGGGTGAACCTGCATTGGCTAATGAACCCCTGGTTGCAACTCATTCTTTGCATCCCGGTTTACGTGACTGGGATGATTTTTTTTGGTCGGAGTGCATGGATGAGTATCCGGAATGGAATGCCCAACATGAATGTATTAGTTGCATTGGGCGCTTCAGCCGCCTTTTTTTACAGTTTGACTGGAACTATTTTTCGTCTGGGCCCGCAGTATGCTTTTTATGAAACTGCGGCAGCCATCATCACTTTGATATTTCTTGGCAATTTCCTGGAAGATCTTTCTATTCGGTCCACTCAAAAGGCATTGGATACCTTAGCCCGGGCCCAAAAAATCATAGCCAATATGATTGCTTTTGACGAAAACCACGAAGAACACATTTTCCCGGTGGATAGCAGTCAATTAAGAAGCGGAGATCTCATCCTTATTAAATCGGGTGAACAGGTGCCGGCAGACGCTAAAATTCTGTGGGGAAATATCTCGGTGAATGAATCAATTATAACCGGCGAAAGCTTGCCGGTTGAGAAAAATCCAAAAGACAAATTAATCGGGGGTAGCCTGGTGGTGGACGGTACGGCAAAAGCGCAAGTGACAGCAGCAGCCAAGGATTCAGTTCTTTCAGGTATTATCAATCTTGTAAAAAAAGCACAGGCCGACAGGCCACCAGTGCAGAAATTGGCGGACAGAATCAGCGCCGTTTTTGTTCCGGTAGTGCTTATCATTGCGGCCATCACCTTTGCCTTAAATTATCTGTTTTTGCATGAACTAACACCCGCGCTCATGCGAAGCATCGCTGTGTTGGTTATCGCCTGCCCTTGCGCCATGGGATTGGCTACTCCTGCGGCCATTGCTGTGGGATTGGGCCGCGCTGCCAGAAGTGGAATCTTATTCCGGAATGCAGTCAGTCTTGAATCGTTTAAGAATATCAGGCAGATAGTGTTTGACAAGACAGGGACCCTGACGACAGGAAATTTGACTTTAGATCACTGGCAGTTGGTAGATCCTGGCACGATTTCCGAAGAAGATTTCAAATCAATCGTTTATTCTTTGGAAAAATATTCAAATCATCCAATTGCAATTTGTATTTCCAAGGAATGGAAGTCAAAAAATGAAGTCAGGTGGAGCAAGTTGGACGAGTTAAAAGGTTTGGGTATACAAGCCAAGACCGCATCAGGAGATGAATATTTGGCGGGATCTTACAAATTGGCCGCTCCCTATACAAACGACGAAGGTCACGACGTTTACGTGATCAGGAATGGAAATCTGGTGGGTTGGATAGATTTGCGTGACGAGTTAAGACCTGAAGCGGGGTCGGTAATTAAGTATTTACATTCAAAACAAATCAGAAGCGTATTGCTCAGTGGAGATCGCCTTTCCAAATGTGAAACCATCCGGACGGAATTGGGAATTGATGAAGTCATTGCGGGTCAGTCTCCCTCACAAAAATTAGAACAGGTCGCCAGATTGAACGCTGTTATGCCTACCGCCATGGTGGGAGACGGTATCAACGATGCACCTGCGCTTGCCAAAGCCGCGGTTGGTATTTCTATTTCTGATGCATCTCATATTGCTATGCAGACTGCCGACGTCGTGCTGATGAGCGGAGGTTTGAAGAAATTGCCGGAAGCACTGGGACTAGGCAAACACACTTACTTAACCATTGGTCAAAATCTTTTTTGGGCATTTATCTACAATATTATCGCAATTCCCGTCGCTTCCATTGGGCTTTTAACTCCAGCGGTTGGTGCGCTTGCAATGGGACTGAGCGACGTGGTTTTGTTGTTCAATTCTACCAGGTTGTTCGTGAAAAAAGTGAAATAGGTCACTTCTCCATAATTTTTGTCTCACGCTAAGGCGCAAGAGTAGCAGCACGCCATCTTTGCGTGATTTGGGTGAAACAAAAATCTATTAATTTACATCCATACTTGAATTCATTTCTTCTTCAGAAATACATCGTAACTAATTAAATGGTTTCACCCAGAAAAATCCTACAAGAATATTGGGGTTACAATACGTTTCGACCAGGGCAGGAAGAAATCATAGAAGCAGTCCTGGAAGGCAAGGATGTGCTGGCCGTGTTGCCGACAGGAGGAGGTAAGTCAGCCTGTTTTCAGGTTCCTGCCATGGTGAAAGAAGGCCTTTGTTTGGTAATCAGTCCTTTGATTGCATTAATGAAAGACCAGGTGCAAAATCTCAGGAAGAAAAATATTACTTCTTTCGCTATCTATTCGGGGATGTCCAGAAAGGAAGTTCATGCTATTTTAAAGCAGGCAACGGAGAGCCATTGCAAATTCTTATACGTTTCACCAGAAAGGCTCGGAACAAACGTTTTCAAAGAATGGCTTCCCTCGCTCCCCATCCAACTCATTGCTGTTGACGAAGCACATTGCATTTCTCAATGGGGATATGACTTCAGGCCTTCTTATTTAAAAGTTGCCTTATTGAGGGAATATCTGGCTGATGTTCCTGTGCTCGCGCTCACGGCTTCTGCGACAGAAGAAATTCAGAAAGACATTTGCGAGAAGCTTCAATTTAAAAATGGACTCACTTTCAAACGATCTTTTGCCAGGGATAATTTATCGTTGAGCGTGTTTGAGGTCGACTCCAAGATCAATAAGATAAGAGAAGTCTTGACAAAAGTAAATGGAAGCGCCATCGTTTATTGCCGAACCCGCAAAAGATGTAAAGATTTCAGCCAGCTGCTTAACATGCATGGAATAAGTTCTGATTTTTATCATGCCGGGTTAAAGCAGGGTGACAGAAATCAAAAACAGGTTGCCTGGATGAAGGGTGAAACGAGGGTAATCGTTTGTACGAACGCGTTCGGTATGGGCATTGACAAACCCGATGTCCGGGTTGTCATTCATGCAGATGTACCGGATAGTATGGAAAATTATTACCAGGAAGCCGGCAGGGCAGGTAGAGATGGCAACAGATCATATGCGGTTCTATTGCAGGGAAAAACAGAATCAGACGAATTGCGAAGTTTGCCTGATATCCATTACCCGAAAATTGAAGAGATCCGAAAAATTTATCAGGCTGCTGCCAATTATTTGCAAATCCCCAGCGGAACAGAAAGTGTCTATTACAATTTCGATTTCACTGATTTTACAAAAACATTTAAGCTGGAACCTAACCTGGCTCTATATGCACTAAAAGCCTTGGAGCAGGATGAATGGCTCGTTTTTAACGAACAGGCCTTTGTTCCTTCGACCGCAGATTTTATAGTTGACAGAGCATCCCTGGAAGCATTTGAAAAATTAAATCCTTCGCTGGATCCGCTTATCAAGTGCCTTTTGCGTACGTACGCAGGAATTTTTGATTATCCTGTTTCCATTCATGAAAAAACGATTGCTACTCTTCTAAGAAAGCAAATCGAAGTCGTCATCTCTGATCTTCAAAAGTTACATGTTTACGGGATCATCGATTACAGCCCACAAAAAGACAGCCCCCAATTGTATTTGGCAAAACCCCGCGTTCCAGCTGCTAACGTCAAGATTAACGAGGAGAATTACAGCAAAAGAAAAGAGTCTTATCGCAAGCGAGTTGAATCCATGCTGGATTATTTAGGAGGGAAAGAATGCCGGACTGTTTTTATTTCTAATTATTTTGGTGAACGCGCGGCAAAACCATGTGGCATATGTGACTCTTGTTTGAGCAAAAAAAATAAATCTCTGACGAAGCAGGAGTTTGAAGATATCTATCAACGCGTGAAAGAGAAAAATAAAATTCAATGATATTCCCGCTTCTCAGCTGTTCAATCAAATGCAGAGCGTTCAAAAATCAAAATTGAAGTTAGTGTTGGATTGTCTACAGGCAGAAAATAAACTCACTGTTGATAAAGACGGGATTGTGAACCTAGGTGAGAGCTGATTGATTTGAGCCAAGATAATTCATCTTTTGACTGATCATCTTTACTGCCTCTTCACCCGCCCATTTGTTAACCAGGAATAATCCCAGGTCAATCGAAGCAGAAACGGCCCCGCAGGTAATAATATCGCCATCTTCCACCACTCTTTCGGAAACCACCTCTTTGCAATAGGGTCTCAACGCATCATATTCCTGGAAATTGGTTGTTGCTTTCTTGTCTTTGAGAAAGCCTGCCGCACCCAGGATGAGACTTCCGGTACAAACAGAAATTTTGTATTTCACCGGTGCTGCCGTCCGGATCCAATTCACAAAATCCATATTGTACTGGAGCTGCCTGATACCAAAGCCGCCAGGAATGATAATTGCATCGTATCCAGAAAGTGATTCCTGCACTCTGGTAGGTTTGATTTCAAGTCCAAAATTATCCTTGGCAGTCTTAGTAAACGCGCATACGTCCCAGGAAAGATCAGGAATATATTTAAGAGATCGTAATCGGGTTAATGGATCATAAACGCCGATAAAATCCAACCAGGTGATTCCGTTAAATATGACGTAGGCGATTTGCATATGGCAGTTGGCAAAGTTAGTACCAAGTTATAAAAAATGTTCGTCTGCGTTGAAGACTTTAATCTTCGCCTATATCCAGGTGTTGCCTCGCTCACCTCTAAGGCTGATCTAATGTTAATAAGAGGTAGTCACTTCCAGCCTGTTGTTATCGGGGTCAAGGGTCTCAAATTCGTAATATCCGTCCCCGGTTTTCCTTGGACCACTGAGGATTGGAAAGCCAGCTTCTTTGAGTTCACGGGCTTTTTCGTCCACTTCTTCTACCGTATGGACACCAAAAGCAAGATGAATGATACCGAGGTACTGATCTTTTTTTGCGTCGTTCTTATTTTCGGGTATCCCTGGCATTGACATCAACTCCAATCTTGCTCCGGACTCGAATGTGAGGAAGTAACTTTGAAATCCCCTGGATGGATTGGTGTATTTATCGTTTGAACGGGCACCAAAATATTTCACATAGTATTCCCTTAATAATTCCAGATTGTTTGTCCAGATAGCCGCGTGTTCAAGAGTCATGCGATTGATTTTAATTTAAGATGGGAGAGATACTGGATGCTGGATACCGGATATTGTATTCTGACAATAGATCTTTTCCACCACATAGGCAAATACAGACAAAGGGACACATAGGTGGTGCAAAAACTCTGATCCTATATCCTCGTTTCATCCGCTCATTTACATTTGATTCGTTCAAATAAACTAAATTCACTTTTAATTAGATCAAAGCTACTATGAGAAAGCTGTTCTTATTTGTCATCGCCATTGATTTCTTTTCAATTCTTTCTTTCAGTCAGACTACATCGCTAGGCGTTAAAGGTGGCATCAGTATTCCCAACCTTTCAGCCAGCGGAGAGAACAATCCATTAAATACGGGATACAAATCCAGCCTGGGTCCCAATTTTGCGATTTTTGGGGATTATGGATTTAACGATATTATCTCATTGGAGGTCGCCATAGAATATTCGGCTCAGGGTGGTCTTAAAAATGGCTTGCAGGCGTTGCCTGTTGATCCATCGAGTTTTCCTCCCGGACAGGCGCCTAAATATGTTTGGGCAAATTTCGACGCTAAAGCACAGCTCAGCTATTTAATGATTCCCATATTGGCAAAAGCGAATTTCCATATCGGTCAGTCACCATTCAGGGTATACGCAGACGTAGGTCCTTTTGTCGGTTTTCTTTTGTCGGCAAAGACAATCACCAGTGGGACCAGCAACGTTTACCTTGATCAGGGACAGACTCAGCCCATTTTGCCCAATCCGGTATCTTTTGACACCACCGCGAATGTCAAGGACGAGCTACAGTCAACCAATTTTGGCATTGAAGGAAACATCGGACTCGCTTACTCGTTCAATCAACACACGCTGTTTATAGAAGGAGGCGGCAATTATGGATTTGTTGACATACAAAAAGACAAGTCAAATGGATCAAACAGAACCGGGGCTGCAACCGTCAGGATTGGGTATGCGTACACCTTAAAAAGAACGAGTCCAAACGCCAAAAGCGTTAAAGAACCTAAGGTTTTCTAGCCGGTCCTGATAGGGAAAACCTATCAGATGATTCCAGCCAATTCCAGGCTTTTTCTTTTTAGCTTCCTGATTTCTACGTCCTCAATAATGCTGTCCGGGGTCAGAATGAGCGAAGTGTTATTTTCTTTCCACCACGTATTTTTTCTAATTTCCTCAAATGGTAGAACGCCAACCAGGTATTTTCTATCACTTTCCGCATGCCATTCTTCAATCCACTCAAACCTGTCTTTAGGAATATAGAGCCAATCGTCAAAGCTGACATAGGCCTTCACATAGAAATCATTAGTCAGCTTTTGAGGGATGTGATGATATAGTTTTTTGTACTCGTATTTATATTGATATCTGAGAGCTGACAAGTCGCTCAGTACAGCTGAGGCAGTAGGGAAACTTCCTGCACCCTTGCCATAGAAAAATTGTTTGTCGGCAAATCCGCTTTCAATCACCACACCATTGTATTCACTTTTTACAAAGGCGAGGTGATCATCATGTTTTACAAATTGCGGCAGAACAAAAGCAGCCACAAAGCCATTTTGCAATTTTTTTGCTTGTGCCACCAGCTTGATATCAAAATGCTTTTCTGTGGCAACAACTGCATCACTGCCCTGAACATCCTGTATACCGTTGAAAACGATATTCTCGGGACTTTCGACAATGCCATACGCGTGAGTTAATAAAAAAGTCCATTTATTCACGGCATCATATCCTTCCACATCCAAAGAAGGATCAGACTCGGCGAATCCCAGTTGCTGCGCTAACAGAAGGGCCTGCTGGAAGTCGATCTTATCCTCAAACATCTTGGTGAGAATGAAATTCGTAGACCCGTTAACGATAGCCTTCATGGAATGAAGCAGGTCATTATCGTAATACTCTTCCAGGTTGCGTATAACGGGGATCGATGCGCAAGCTGCAGCTTCATACAAGAAAGAATTTCCAGTCTGCTTCTGAAGACCCAGGAGTTCCGGTAAATGTTCTGCAATCATCTTTTTGCTGGCACTCACTACATCCTTTCCATTTTTCAAGGCAGCAGAAACTATTTCAAAGGCAGGCTCAGACTCATTTATCACTTCTACGATCACATTAATTTCGGGATCATTTAAAAGAATATTTTTATCTGTAGTAAAGAGTTCGGCTGGTGCGTTTCTTTTCTTCTCAGGATTTTTTATGCAAACTTTTTTTATGGATGCCTTTAACGATGGAGTCTGCTGCAGCACTTTGTAGAGTCCTTCTCCCACCACTCCAAATCCGAACAATCCGATAGTTAACTTCTTATGTGCTTCCATATGTTGAATCAAAACTTTTAGTTGATCTTGAACCTAATCAAAGCCCGTTGTTTTCATAAGAATTAGAATTCACGCTGGCGACCTGGGATGCGAATTCGTTTTGGACAAAATCCCTGATCAATTTTCCAATCGCATCATATTCGAGTAAAAATCCGTCGTGCCCGTAGTCGGAATAAATAACCCGAAAATTGCCACGAGGGATATTAGCCGCGATGAATTGTTGTTCCTGAATTGGAAAAAGAATGTCAGTTTCAATTCCGATGACCAGCGTTTTCGCATGAATGCGCTGCAATGCTTTCTGCATATTTCCTCTTCCGCGACCAACATTATGTGCATCCATGCCCTGGCTTAATACATAATAACTGAATGCATTGAACCGCCGTGCCAATTTTTCTCCCTGGTATCTTTGATAAGAAGCCGCTCCGTCCCAATCCTGGTCGGTCTCAGAACCATTTCCGGTTTCATTTTCGAAAGGAAACTGGTTAGTCCTCGGTTGTGCTTTCAGGTAAGTATCGTAATGACGATATGAAATCAGCGCCATGGCCCTGGCTGCCCTCATACCAGCAATTCCAGCTGACGGTGATCTTTCCGTCCAGGTGGAATCGGCCTCAATTCCCATTCTTTGGGAAACGTTGAAAGCAATTCCCCAGGGTGAATGTTGGGCGTTAGTGGCTAGCGGGAAAATGAATTCGAATAAGTCAGGTTCTTCAATGGCCCATTCTAATAGTTGCTGACCTCCCATCGAGCCACCGATGCCTATGTGGATCTTCCGGATGCCCAGAAACTTTCTAAGCGGCTGGTATGCGTGAACCATATCCCTTGGTGTGAAAAAAGGAAATTCGTGGTAGTAAGTTTTGTTTGTGCGAGGATCCTGGTCCAATGGACCAATACTCCCGTAGCAACTTCCGGGCATATTCACACATATAATAAAATAAGTGGCCGGATCGAAAAGTTTCCCTTCCCCAACCAGTCCCGGCCACCATTCGGCGGGATCGCTATTTGCAGTTAATGCATGAAAGATCCACACCACATTATCTCCGGTTTCATTCATTTTGCCATGCGTTGTATAGGCAAGATGATATTGAGGTAAAACCGCTCCCGACTCAAGGGTGAGCGGTTTTGAATATGTAAACGTCTTGTAAGCCAATATCTACTGTTTGTATCAGGGTTATGCTACCAATTCTTTTGCAAATACTTTATCGAATGCCTGCACAAAATCGGCTTTGATATCATCGATATGCTCAATACCCACGCTGATGCGTACCTGATTTGGCTGAACGCCTGCGGCTTTTTGTTCTTCTTCGCTCAATTGTTCATGAGTAGTGGACGCTGGATGAATGACCAATGTTTTTGCATCACCGACATTTGCGAGATGGCTCGCAAGTTTTAGTGAATCAATGAACTTGCTGGCATTTTCCTTGCCTCCTTTCACGCCAAAATTGAGGATACCACCAAAACCATTCTTGAGGTATTTTTTAGCAAGATCATGATATGGGCTGCTCTTCAATCCTGGATATTGTACAAAGTCAACCTGAGGATGTTTCTCCAGCCACTGTGCTAATTCAAGCGCGTTGTCTATATGTCTTTGTACCCGGAGTGAAAGTGTTTCCAAACCTTGTAACAAAAGGAATGCATTGAATGGGCTTTGTGACGCGCCGTAATCACGAAGGCCTTCCACCCTGGCTCTGATAGCAAAAGCAATATTTGGAAGTCCCAATGGATTACCTTCTCCAAAGACATCCCAGAATTTAAGTCCGTGATAACCTTCAGATGGTTCCGTGAATTGAGGGAATTTGCCATTGTTCCAGTTGTAATTACCTCCGTCAACAATAACTCCTCCGATTACTGTGCCATGTCCGCCAATCCATTTGGTTGCAGATTCAACGACTATATGTGCACCCCATTCTAAAGGCCTGAATAAATATCCCCCTGTTCCGAACGTATTGTCAACAATCAGGGGCAGGTCATATTCTTTGGCGAGGTCTGCAAATTTTTCGAAATCAGGAATATTCAACCTGGGATTTCCTATTGTCTCCAGATAGATCGCCTTGGTGTTTTTATCGATATGCTTCACGAAGCTTTCAACATCGTCTCCCTCAGCAAAACGAGCTTCAATGCCCAGTCTTTTGAATGTAACTTTAAATTGATTATATGTTCCGCCATAGAGGTAGCTGGAAGAAACAAAGTTGTCGCCTGATTGCAGAATATTCGTGATAGCGAGGAACTGTGCTGCCTGTCCCGAACCTGTCGCCAATGCTGCCACACCACCTTCTAGCGCCGCCATTCTTTGCTCGAAAACATCCGTAGTTGGATTCATGATACGGGTATAGATATTTCCAAACTGTCTCAGACCGAAGAGGTTTGCCGCATGTTCTGAATTGTCGAACCCATAGGAAGTTGTTTGATAAATTGGCACTGCCCTGGCTTTCGTAGTGGGATCAATTTGTTGACCTGCGTGCAATTGAAGTGTTTCAAAACGAAGATTACTCATAACAAATGAAATTTTTAGGTTTAATGTGATTAATGAACAATGAAATTTTATATCCGTTTTTCACGGGGCACGAGTTGGATAAATGGGATGGATAATAGATTAAAGTATGCCCTGGGGCATACAACAGGTGCAACCAATAGCCGTATTGGTTGAAGAAATGATTGGCTGGTATATATGCGCTTTTGTAAGCAAAAGGTTTGAAGACAGTCGACAAAATTAATCGAGTTTTTGATAATTTCCTTTTTTTCACTGCTATTTTTTTAAAATCGACGTTACACGCAAGGAGCAGTTTCGGAACTGGCAAATTTATGTTGTCGACGGGAGTTGGTGCAAATGAGGTGCTTGAAAAATTGGAAACGATACCTCCAGCCGGCGCAACTACCCCAGTAGGGTGAATAAATGTTCTTGTCTTCTTCATATCTATTTTTATTGCCCTTGGGCCATCAATGAATCAGGGACCTTATCAAAAGCAGGCACATCTTCGCGTGGCTTAAATTTTCCGCCATCCGAAAAATAAAAAAGCCCTTCTAGGTCAGAAGAGCTTCTAAATATATAGTTGATATATTGTCAAAACCAGGATCTGACTTATCTATCCCGACCATTCGGGGTGGATTTGGCACCTTGTCCCGCCTTTGGCGGACAGGTTGTCAAGGCTTCATCGGGCCATTTCCCTCTGCCTTTCTTGATAAGAGTCGTAAAAACAGGTGCAAAGGTAAAAGCGGAAATTTTAATTTACCAAATTATTCCACTGCGTTTTTGAAAGTATACTAATTTGGTAGGCTTTAAAAATGCCTTTACAACAGGGAAGCCTTGTAACGCCAATTGGACGAACGGTGTCTCAATCGTTTACATCCTCACTTCATCTGTTGATGGATGGTTTTTAAGAGATAACATTTGGGATCTTCATAATATTCCCAAAACATGAGACCTGCCAGTTGGTTTTTCTTCACATAATTACATTTTTCAGAAATTGACTTTTCGTCTTCATAAGTAATAAAAATCTTTTCCTTGCTGTTGAACAGATAGGGCGCTTTGGCATGATTGTCCCAATACCGTGAATAGGTGTCATTACTCAGTATGCTATCCTTGATATAAGTAAAACCTCCGACATTGACGTTGCCGGTAGCATCTTCGTATAGGCCTTTACGTTGGGGTGACTTGAGTTTCCATCCGCGTCCATAAAACGCTGCACCCAGTACAAGCTTCGAGCGGGGAACACCCGCCGCCTCAAAATTTTTAACTGCCTGGTCGGCACTGTTATCATTGGTCAGGCCTGAGCTGAAAAGGTTGGTGTGATGGCCTGCTACTGGATCACCTTCGTCTTTGAAATCGTAGGTCATGAGGTTAACATAGTCAAGCAATGTTTGCACTTCTTTCATGCTGGTGTGCGAAAGAAAAGGGGTATCAGCTCCTGCTGCAATACTCAATATTTGATGCTTGCCGGAGGTAGCAGTAACAGAATCGAGTGCCGTTCTCAATTCTTTTAGCATCAGTGTAAAATTCTCTTTGTCCTCAGGCCGAAATTTATTGCCTTCCCCTTTTTGTCCGGGATATTCCCAATCAATATCAATACCATCCAGGTTGAATTGCTTTACCATGTCGGCGGCACTTTTTGCAAATGTTTTCCTCGAATCTTCGGTCAGGGCTGCATCGGAAAAATTTCCACTCCAGGACCAACCGCCCACCGAAAGAATAATTTTTAAATCCGGGTACTTCAATTTCAGCTTTTGCAGGTTAACCAGATTAGTGCTGTCGACATTTTCACTATGAAAGTACACGAGGTTATCACGGATATCAGCAAACGCGTAATTAATATGGGTAAGCATATCCGCATGAAAAGAGTCTACTTGCATCGGACCACGATATCCGGCTGCATAGGCAATGACAAATTTTCTTTTCGTATCGCGATTGGGGAAAATAATGCTCGTGCACAAGATCAATAGGACAGAGGCATTGATGTAGCCAATAATTTTTCGCATATCCATAGATTAGGTTAGTGAGAATTGGAATTCATATGCACTTTCTGACTTCATTTATAGTGCCCAATTCAATTTATAGCGTTCTTACAGTATTATCTGGCCGAAAATGGCAGAAAAATTCAGTCATAAATTAAACTTTCTGTGATTCATTCAGTCAAATGATTCCCAAAATTGGAAAAAACTTTTTGAATGAGCGATTTTCCTCTGAGATGTGAAGAAAGTTTTTCACTTTCCGCCTCTTTAGCCGATGCTTAACATCTTTTGGAATAGTATTTGAAAAAATTTGGCTACCTGATCAATTCTACCTAAAATTTTTACTAATATGAGAACAATCACTTTCCGGCTTGCCGTATTGGCCAGCGGGGTAGCAATGATGCTTTACCTGGCCTG
>PSRA01000233.1 GCA_003175695.1 Bacteroidota bacterium
CCAACGCACATGTCGTAGCCAATGCAAGCGCTGTTCGCGTGCAAAACAATAAGGGACAAGAATTCAACGCAAAAATAATTTATGTCAATCCCGGTTCTGACCTTGCATTCCTGAAAATCACTGACGCGGATTATAAAGCAGTTTCTTCTTTACCATATGGTATCAGCAAGACAAGTGGAGATCTCGGCGAACAAATCTTTACACTCGGCTATCCTCGGGATGAAATTGTATATGGAGAGGGCTACATGAGTGCCGTTACCGGATTTGAAGGGGATACATTGGCTTGTCAGATCGCCATTGCAGCCAACCCTGGTAACAGTGGCGGTCCGATCCTGGATAAGAATGGTGACATCATTGGTGTGCTGAATGCAAGACAAACTCAGTTACAAGGTGCCGTGTTCGCAATCAAGGCAAAAAATATTTTCAGGTCATTGGAAGAAATCAAAAGTGATAGCACTTTGATTAAAAATGACAGTTCAGTTGTCGCTATCAGAATTCCGCAGACCTCTTCTGTTAAAGGAATGGAAAGAGTGCAACAAGTCAAAAAAATTCAGGACTATATTTACCTGGTAAAAAGTTACTAAACGGGCAAGGAATGGTAGGTTAGATCATGTATCTATCCGCCATTCTTTTAATTCCAAAGCCTCTCTGGATACTCTCCTTGGCGAATCAAACGATTCAGACTTTCCTGTACTTCTTCTGCATCTTCTTTATACGTTACACCGAACCATTGGGAACTGGTGGGAATTACTTTGATCTTTCCTTTCCCCGCGTTGATAAATCGGTCTCCGATGATGGGAATAAAAAATTCCGCTTTGGGATTACTTACATTTTGTGAGAGAAATTCAATGAATATTTTTTCTGTGAAGGAAAAGACAGATGGAGCAAAACACCAAAAATTCATAGATACTTTTGAATCATCTGCTACTTCATATTTCCGGTCTCCTTCTTCATAGGTGATCTTATTGTTCTTATCCCGGTAAATCTTTACTCGTTCCGCAATTGAAACCAGATTATTATTTGCGTCTACTTCGCATACCCCCCGGCTAACCGAACCATTCTCAGATAAAGTTTTTGCCAGATCATAGCCAATGATACTATACAAGGCGTCGTTGCATTCAGTCAAAAGAAAATTTGCAGCCTTTTGAAATGCATCGCGACCGTAGAAATCATCGGCATTGATGACGGCAAATGGTTCGGTAATCGCATTTTTTGCGCATAGTACTGCATGAGCTGTTCCCCAGGGTTTAGTTCTGCCCGCCGGTACTTCATACCCATTGATAAAAGAACTTAAATCCTGGTAAACATAATCTACCTCGATCTTTCCTTTCAATTTTGGTTCAAATATTTTTTTGAAATCTGCCGCAAAATCTTCCCTGATAATAAACACTACTTTCTTAAATCCGCTCCTGATAGCATCGTAAATTGAATAATCCATAATAGTTTCGCCCCCTGGACCAAATCCCTGAATTTGTTTCATACTGCCATATCGTGATGCCATTCCCGCAGCCAGAATGAGAAGTGTTGGTTGCATTTACCTTAATTTTAAATTAGTTCACGAAAATATATAATTATAAAATTCCCTGAAATTGTTTTATGGATCGATTGGAGGAAACTTTGAATAAAAAAACCATACCAACGGATCGGCTCATGCTACCACTACTAGCGGCAAATGATATTGAGGTGGACGTACTGAGATTGGATTTAATCGATCCTGTCATTTCAGGTAACAAATGGTTCAAACTAAAAAACTATCTCGCCATTGCAAAGGAGAAGAACCTACGCACTGTCCTCACCTTTGGCGGGGCTTTTTCCAATCATATTGTTGCAACAGCCTGCGCAACTTTTCGTGCCGGCCTTCTTTCTATTGGAATTATTCGGGGAGAAGAATCACGTAATTTGTCGCATACCCTGCTTACGGCGGCAGGTTTTGGGATGAAATTTGAATATTTAAGCAGGGCTGAATACAGGACAATAAAAAGCGAGTCGCTCATTCCCGAATTGGCAAGAAAATATCCCGATTCCTTCATCGTTCCTGAAGGAGGAGCTGGTCCACCCGGCATTGAGGGAGCTGCGGATATATTGAAATTGGCAGAAAAAAAACCATATGATGAGATCATTTGTGCCATTGGTACCGGGACTATGTTTGCAGGCTTAGCCATTGGTTCGGAATCCCAGCAATTTATCAGAGGAATATCCGTTTTAAAGGGGATACAGGAAAAAGGAATTCCATTTCAAAAGGAAATAGAAAATAAAAAGAAAATTAATTATTGTGCCGTCCATTATGATTATCATTTCGGAGGTTATGCGAAAAAGAATGACGCACTTTTTTATTTTATGAACCATCTGTATGAAGAATCTGGAATTCCCACTGATTTTGTGTATACTGCGAAATTATTTTACGCCGTTGTCGACCTCGTGAGGAAAAAACAATTCTCACCAGGTTCAAGACTATTAATTATCCATAGCGGAGGTTTGCAAGGAAACAGGTCACTAAAACCGGGAACTTTGATTTTTTAAGATGGGAGTAAATTTGACCTTCCCCTTATCTTTGCTCATTAAAAGTATAAAAGACACTTTATAGTGCCATGCGCTTTACTCTAGTAGCACTCTTACTATTTGGTTTTTTCGTACCAGGGGCTTTTTGCCAGGATACACTTCCCAAGTTTACGGCAGTTATTAAAGAAAACGGCAAAGTGCTGATAAGTTGGCGCAACACTTACCCTGTAGTAAATCAGATCAGCATACAAAGATCTTCCGATAGTCTGAGGAATTTCACTACCCTGTTGACAGTGCCGGATCCGACGATTCCTGAAAATGGTTTTGTGGATAGCAAGGGTCAAGGGACCCACATGTATTATCGCCTTTTTATTTTGTTGGGTAATAGCAAATACCTTTTTTCAAAATCAAGGCGTGCCATCCCCGAATTCGTTGCAAAAAGTCAGAAACCGGTTACCGAAGACGAAGAACTCAACCTGCGAAGAATGGACAATCAACGAATTTATTTTGCGCAGGAAAATAATGCCAGGTCAAAACCTACAGTGACCGTTCCAGGAAAAATCAATGCAATATCTGATGTCAAGGCTGAAAAAACTATATACATTAAAAGACAGGATTCTTTGATTGCCCAATTGTCAGGTAAATCGTTTATTCGTTTCAGGGATTCAATTCTCTCCAAGACAAAAGATACGATGCTATTCGTTCAGTTGGATACAGTTCTGATTAAGACCTTTATCCCGCCCGTCAAAGAAGTAAAGGAAGCATATAAAGTTTCTTCATTCGTATACACTGCAAAAGATGGCAACGTAAACATAGCATTACCGGATGCCGCAAGGAAAAAATACCAGGTTAAATTTTTTGAACAGGATAGTACTCCCCTACTCGAATTAAAAGAAATCAAAGACACATTACTTATTGTGGATAAAACCAATTTTATTCATTCGGGATGGTTTCGGTTTGAGTTATATGAAGAAGGCAAGTTGAAGGAGAAGAATAAGTTGTTTATCCCCCGCGATTTTTAATACCCACTCTCCCCGCTGTTCCTCATCTCTATGCCACCGCTGCTACTTTTCGTCTTTGCGTGAAACAAAACTCACCTGGAAGACTTCCTCAAAACTCTTTTTCAGCGCTTCCTTCACTTCTTCGATGTCTACACGCTTTCCCAATTCCTTTTCTATGGACGTGACCTGTTTGTTTTGAATGCCGCATGCAATAATGTTATCGAAATATTTCAGATCGGTGTTTACATTCAAGGCAAATCCATGCATCGTGACCCACCTGCTGCACCGGACACCTAAAGCCGCAATTTTCCTTTCTCTTCCCTTCAAGTCCGGATCAATCCAGACCCCTGTCTCCCCTTTTGACCGTTCTCCCTTTAACCCAAATTCTGCGAGAGCCAGGATGATCACTTCTTCGAGATTTCGCATATACTTGCCGATGTCCGTTGTAAATTTTTCCAGATCGAGAATGGGATATCCTACAATTTGTTCATCCCCATGAAACGTAATATCTCCTCCCCGATTGGTCCGGAAAAATTGAATATTTTGGGCGATCCTGTCTTCTTCGTTAATCAAAACATTTTCGATATGACCGCTCTTTCCCAATGTGTAGACGGGTGGATGTTCAACGAAAAGGAGGTAATGCTCCGTCTCACTGTCCCTATCCTCACCCGATTTTACCTTCAGGTTTCTTTGAAGAAGTTTTTCCTGGTAGTCCCAGGCAGGCTGGTACTCCAGCTTCCCAAGGTCTTCAAAGTGCACGATTTGCTTTGGCATTTTGCAAATTTAGCTCTTTATTTTGCGCCAGAGCGCTCGCTTCCTGTTATTTGAATGCAAGGGTAGGATTCAAATGCCAATCGCATTTCCCGGATTGCTTCCGGCAATTCATCAACCCACGGAGATCCGATAAAATCTCCGGTTCAAACAGCTTCTTTGCACGAAACTTGAAAATTTCATCCAATCGTTATTTTTGCTAAAATTCGTCAAATGGCAAAGGAACATGATGATACAGAAGATATAGTGGATGCCTCGGAGGAACTTTATGAGCGCATGAGCATTACTGTGGACAGAGGACAGGAGCCCTTTCGCCTCGACAAATTTCTTACTGCCCGAATTGAAAACGCATCACGCAACAAGATCCAGCAGGCTATTGAAGCAGGAAGGATCCTCGTCAATAACAAGATCGTTCAATCCAACTACAAGATCCGTCCTTCAGATCATATAATCATCTATTCGGACAGAGAAAAGCCCGGCGAAGAGATCATCCCCGAAAAAATTCCACTGAATATTGTGTATGAAGACGACGATGTTATGATCATTAACAAACCTCCCGGTTTGGTTGTTCATCCTGCGTCTGGAAACTATACTGGCACACTAATAAATGGTGTGGCCTATTACCTGCAGCAAAAGAATAGCGCAATAAATGAAGAGACACTTCCAAGATTTGGCTTGGTTCATCGCATAGACAAGAATACCAGCGGCCTGATGGTGCTGGCAAAAACCGGAAAAGCCGTGACCAGTCTTGCCAAACAGTTTTTTGATCATACAGTAAAACGACAATACATCGCTTTGGTGTGGGGAGATATGATTGATGAAGCCGGAAGCCTGGAAGCGCATATTGGACGGCACCAAAGATTTCGGAAATTGTTTGAAGCCTACCCCGACGGAGAATATGGCAAAGAAGCCATCACACATTATAAAGTGCTTGAGCGCTTCGGGTACGTAACTCTCGTTCAATGTGTGCTAGAGACCGGCAGAACCCACCAGATCCGTGTGCATATGAAACATTTAGGTCATCCACTCTTCAATGATGATACGTATGGCGGAGATAAAATTGTAAAGGGAACAGTATTTAGCAAGTACAAGCAGTTCGTTGAAAATTGCTTTGAAATCTGCCCCCGCCATGCGCTCCACGCAAAAACCATTGGATTTGTTCATCCGACCACGAGGAAGGAAATGTTGTTTGAAAGTGAATTACCGGATGATATGAAAAAGCTGATTGACAAATGGAGGAACTATGTGAGCACGCACAAAATCTAATTTCAAGTTCCGGCAAAGTGAAAAATCACTTCGGGAAGCTCATTCGATAATCTACGCTGACTTTGCCCTTTGAAATGTCATCAAGTTTGCCTTTCAGCAATTTTCTTTTCAGAGGCTTAAGATAGTCAATGAATAATCTTCCTTCAATATGATCATATTCGTGCAATATGACTCTCGCAGTTACGCCATTAAAGGTTTGAGTGTGGGGTTGAAATTGTTCATCCACATAGGTGAGCGTCACTTCTTCGTTGCGATATACATCTTCCCTGATTTTGGGAATACTTAAACACCCCTCATTATAAGACCATTCTTCGCCGTTGAGTTTTTTAATGTGGGCATTGATAAACACCTGTTTGATGCCTGGTTCATCGGGATATTTTCCTTTGTCTTCTTCGTCCTGGTTGGCAAATATCTGTGTGCTGTCGATAATAAACAGTCTTATTTCTTTGTTAACCTGGGGTGCAGCGAGACCAACCCCACTGCTGGCATACATGGTTTCCCACATATCCTCAATTAATTTGGCCAGGTCAGGATAGTCCGGCCCAATTTCCTTGCATTTCACTCTCAAAACCGGAGAACCATATGCCGCGATGGGTAATATCATAATCAAAAGATTGCCGCAAAATTAATTGAAAAATGCCAATCGTGGGCTATATAACCGAGGCCTGATCAAGGTTGTCTACTTAAATAATCCTGCAGGATTATTGTAGCGGCCATTTTGTCGATCAAGGATTTGTCCTGTCTTTGTTTTTTCTTCAGCCCCATATCTACCATGGTCTTGGAGGCGATCTTTGAAGTGAATCGTTCGTCGATAGTTTCAATAGGGATGGAAGGAAATTTAACCTTTAGTTGTTCGATCATCTTCTTCACCAACGCAGTTCCGTGAGTGTCACTCTGGTTCAGGCTTTTTGGTTCACCAATTAAAATTAATTCTACTTGTTCCTTTTTAAAGTAGTCTTCGAGAAATTTTAACAGACCTGGAGATTCAATAGTAGCGAGTCCGTTGGCGATCATTTTTAATGGGTCACTAACGGCGATGCCTGTTCGCTTGAGTCCATAATCTATTGCAAGGATTCGTGCCATAAAGATTCTATCCGCTCCTGGGATTAATGGGGTTTCAAAAATATATCAGCAATAACAAAAACCGCAAATATCACACTCGCCACGCCGTTCGCCGTCATAAATGCGAGATTTACCCTGCTTAGATCGTTGGGTTTTACAATAGCATGCTGGTAAATCAACATCGAAACAAAAACAGCGACTCCTATCCAGTACCACCAACCGAATTCGCCCAGCAGTCCGGCTGAAACGACGCAAGCTGTGCTTAACAAGTGAAGCAATTCAGACACATGGAGTGCTTTCGATTTTCCCAACCAGGACGGAATCGAATACAGATTCTGCGATTGATCAAATTCTACATCCTGAAGCGCATAAATAATGTCGAATCCACTCACCCAAAAAATGACAGCAAATGAAAACAGGATGGGAATTAGAGAAAATTCTCCCGTTACCGCAAGATAAGCGCCGATAGGTGCCAATGACAACCCCAGTCCCAATACCAAATGGCAAAGAGGAGTAAATCGTTTAGTATAACTGTAAAACAGCACAACAAAAAGAGCTACTGGTGAAAGAAAAAAACAAATTCGATTGATGAAAAAGGTGGTGATTACAAATAATATACACGACCCGATTGTGAAGTTTAATGCACTGTTTGCCGAAATAATTCCTTTCGGAATTTCGCGAATGGCTGTGCGCGGATTACGAGCGTCAAAATTTCGATCTAAATAACGATTAAATGCCATTGCTGCACTCCTGGCAAAAACCATACAAAGAATAACCTGCAAAAGTCGGATCGTGATAAAAATCCACGATGGCGGCACGTTCCCAATATGAATCCCATAGGTCGGATAGATAATAGTATGCCATCCCCCTGATTTCGGAACAAAGACCAGATCTAAAAAATGCAACGATTTTATGCCCAGGAAAAAACCGATCATGGCAAAAGGCATTGCAAAAATGGTATGTGAAAATTTAATGAGGCTTAGATAATTCCTGACCGTACTCATGAATGATTGTGTCTTTCTATTTTTTGT
>PSRA01000245.1 GCA_003175695.1 Bacteroidota bacterium
CCCTTTAGCTCAGTTGGTTAGAGCATCTGACTGTTAATCAGAGGGTCGCTGGTTCAAGTCCAGCAGGGGGAGCCTCACTTGACAGGCCATCAGCAATGATGGCTTTTGTATTTGGCTTTTGTCCGAAAGTGATTGAATCAGAACAGATTAACGAAAGCAATGTGCTCTCTTCCCCGGTTCGATACTTTTCGCCGTCAAAAATCAATTTTCCCGGGAATATCGAATCAATGATTTTGTGTTTTATTTCCAAAGGAGCGTTAGTAAAGTAAAATGTGATTTTTGACAGAAAGGAAATGCCATACATCAAATGGTGGTCAAATCTCGTTTCTACCACAGATAATTCACAGTTAATTTGCTCCATTCTGGCAATTTCTTCCTTCACGGTCCCGGATATGCGCCGATAATCATCATCAGCAATGCTACCACTGACCCACTTGAAATCCAGTGATTTTAATTTCAAATTCATTTCCGCCAATTTGTTTTTGTTATCCATCAACCTTGACTCTTTCGTCCCTTCATGCTCTTCAAAAACATCTCGCAGGATTTCCGTGTAAAGTTCTGCCACCTCAGTGTTCACCCTGATGTTCGCCAGGAATGATTCAAATTTAGAGTTGACTAAGTCTGCTTCAATTCTTTCCTTGCAACCATGTTGACAATGATAATAATGGTATTTTTTATTCCTGCCCTTAGATGAACTTGCAGTTAAATTGTTGCCACATATGCGACATTTCAGATGTCCACGAAGTGGAAATAGCAGTTTGATTTTTGAGGGTTTGGCCTGTTTCCGGTTTCTACCGTCAAGTATTGCCTGCACAGCTGAAAAAGTATCCTCGTCGATAATCGGTTCATGGATGCCCTTTACAACTTCGCGTGGTTCATTTTTCCATGCATCCAATACAATTTGTCCTGTATAAAATGGATTTCTCAATATGTTTAGCAGTGATTGTTTACTGCATTTAAAACCGGCCCTGTTCAATTCTTTGCGGATAGCATCTGGTGTTTTTAAGCCCAGGCTTACCAGCCTGAATGCTTCAATAACGAAGTGCGCATCAGGACTCTTCTTCACTATCTTTGTGACTGGATCATTTACATAGCCTTTGGGTGCCTTCCACATCCATCTACCTTGGCGTAACGCCTGACGCATTCCCTGCTTCGTATTTATGCCCCTCCTTTCATTTTCCACCTGCGGCATCGCCATCTGGATGACCAATGGGATAAGATTTTCTGGAATGGCTTCATCATAATTATTTTCCAGAAATTGGAGGTCGACCCCGAGCTCTTTGAGGGTGGCTTTCATTGCCAGGGACTCCAGGAGGTTCCTGGAAAATCTATCCCACCTGACTACAACTAACTGCTTAGGTTTTATCTTTTTTGCCTTCAGGTCTGCAAGAAACTGCTGGAATTGTGGACGATTAAAATCCTTCGCAGAATGATCGTCCTGGTAATGCTTCAAAATATTTTTTCCGTGTTGTTCGCAGTAAGCTCGCAAACGCCTTTCCTGGTCTTGTAGGCTGAAGCCTTTTTCCCGTTGGTCGTCAGTTGATACTCGGGTGTATATTACAGCGTCCATCAGTCAAATTTTTTTTGATTAATTCATATTCAAGTCTGGCAATTTTATAAAGCAATTCTCTTATTTTTTTCACTTCTTCATCGTTGTATTTTTTGCCGTCGGCATTCAAAATTTGAGTGCTTTTGGTAACTGAGACCATCGTCTAACAATTCAGCATGCCTTCCAGTTTTTTTTGGTAAGGTCAGCGGTTTGCATTTGCTCGTTGATTTCAACATAGCTAAAATTTTTCTTTTATAATATGTGTGATATTCTTTATCTCGCCATTTTCTGTTTTGACAGTTATCTCATCATAATTGCTTTCTCTCAAAATCTTATAAAGTTCTTTCTCAACTTTTGCAACTTCTTTTACGAGCGTTATGATTTTACCGTTTTTTAATTTGACTGAAATGGATTTAAATGCGCCGGTCCTTATTTCGAGAATTAGTTTCATCTCACTCGATGATAATTCCAAATTATTTCCCCGCAAAACTTCTAATTTTCTATCCTTATACAAGCCTTGAATTAATCTGTGGAGACTTATGCTTATGTGGTTGTCTAATTCCGACAATTGATTTTCCAATTCGATTTCTTCTTGGCTTGCAATCTGAATATCAAAATCCTTAAAAACTAAAAAATAGACTGGTTTCCGAAACGATAAAAAGTACGCACAATAGAATTCAAGCAGAGGGTAAACGGAAGGACATTGCTTTTCGGTTGTCCTTAAAAGCTTCTCCTTAATATGTCTAATATTTTCTATAGACACCCCAAATTTTCTTAATTCAACTATTAATTGAATCCAGACAGCATCAACAAAACTAAATTTGCGCCATCCAGTGCCTTCTTCTCCTCTCTCTACTTTAAACAGGCCATTTTTTTCCCAATGATTTAAGATTCGATAGCTGAGGTCTTCTGTGTTTATTTTTCTATCTCTGCGATTTAATTTTTCTCTAATGTGAAGACCGTCTTCGGAAAAATAATTTGAACATAATAAATCGAATTTGTCGCTTAAAGCCCAAAAGTCATTAAACGCCTTTTCATTCTCATCCATAATTCTTACTTATTGGTAATATCTGCTAAAGATATGAAAAATCTTTCCAATAGGAAAGTTTCATTAAAAATGTGAAACAATAGTTTCGCAACACCTATTTTTTAATTTACATGACACAACATATTGAATTTAAATATATTATAGATAAAGTGGAGCTTTGAATTTCTGCTACTTACAAGAAACACCATGCGAAAATTGTATGTTTACTAATTGTGTGAGATTAGGCTGTTTTGCCAACAAAAGACCAACAAGAATGAGACATACAATAGAGCAAACAGATGCAATTAACACTATTGATAAAAACCTTCTTATCATAGCTTGTGCGGGTTCAGGAAAGACCCAAGTGATTTCTGAGCGCGTTATTAATATTCTTGAGCAAGGTATCCATCCCTCAAAAATTATTGCATTTACATACACGGAAAAGGCAGCTGCAGAATTACAAGCAAGAATTTTAAAACTATGCAGGGAGAAATTGCCAGAACTAAAAGGCCTCGCGGAAATGTATATCGGCACGATTCATTCATGGTGCTTGAATGTATTGCAGGACTACAAATATGAATTTCAAAAGTTCTCTGTTTTGGATGAAATTAAACTGAAGCTCTTTGTTGAACGAATGTTTAATACCATTGGGATGAAAGACCTTAATATGGAAAGATTTAAGGATACCGGGCATTTTATCCAATTGATGGGGATACTCAGGGAAGCGGAATTTGGCAATCGGGCAGATGTGCCTGAAGAACTTTTCAGTGCTGTAGATTCTTATGAAACCACATTGCTTCATAGTTGTTACCTTGATTTCACAATGATTATGACGAAGGCTTTTCAATTCCTCAAACATGATGAAGCCTTTCGAACTAAAATAAAACAGAATATTGGTTTTTTAATCGTTGATGAATACCAAGATGTAAACCCCATCCAGGAATTAATAGTCCGGGAGCTTTATGAACTTGGTGCAAATACATGTGTTGTTGGTGACGACGACCAAACAATCTTCCAATGGCGCGGAAGCGACATTGACTATATACAGCACTTTATGGTTCGCTACCACAACGTGAAAGAGGTTATTTTGAATGATAATTTTCGCAGTTCAAAGGCAATCGTTGATGTTGCTTTAAAAGTGATAACAAACAATTCGGCAAGGCTTTCGAAGCAAATGGTTGCAAAAGGATTCCAGTCATATGAGAAAGGGGATATTCTTTACAATCAGTTTGCATCCGTGGATGAAGAAAATAAATTCATTGTAGATTCAATCAGAAATCTTAGAGGCACTAAATTTCAAGATAAACTCGAAACTGAACCAAGAGGGCTTGACTATTCAGACTGTGTTATACTTGTACGTAAATGGAAGAAAGCTGATGCTATAATTGAAGCTCTTCAAGCAGCACAAATCCCATTTATAGTTACTGGCGTAAACAATCTATTCCAACGTCCCGAAGTCGGAGCAGCGAGAGCAGTATTTATGTACCTAAATGATCAATTAGACAAGGCAACTTTAAAACATCATTGGCAATCTCTTAGCGACAAAATACGAGATCAAAAACTGAATGAGGCTGTTTCCTATTTAGACAATAATAAGCCGCGGAAAAGCACATATTACGAACGATTCAACATCCAGGCAATCTTTCAAACATTTCTGGACAAAGTAGGTGTCCGAGAAGACATCTTCGCTAGCGAAGACGAACAAGAAGTATCGGGATTTAACAATGAAGAAATTATTTTTTATAATCTCGGAATGTTCAGCCAAATCATTCACGATTTTGAGACCATTTATTTTACGTACAGCCCCGAAAGGAAACTCTTAACCTTTCTAAACTTTCTGCTATACTCAGCAGCAGATTATTATCCTGAAGGCTGGCAAAATAATACATACAAAACACCAAACGCCGTCCAAATCATGACCATATATCAGGCTAAGGGTTTAGAATTTCCTGTTGTTTTTGTGCCAGGGCTTAACAAGAACTACTTACCCTCCAAGCAACCATCGGGGAAACAAGTTTGGCATTTCATTGACCGAAACCTTATTAAAGGTGTCGAACGCTATTTCCCAAGAGAGGAGGATGAACGAAGACTTATGTATGTCGCAATAACCAGATCAAAGAAGTATCTTCTAATGAGTAGAGCGCCAGATGGAAAACTACAGGGACAAGAATCTATTTTTGGCAAGGAAGTGCGAAAATCTGATTATGTAATCATATCACCAAATCGTGATTTTTCTGAAAGGGTACGTACAACGCCCAAACCTTTTCTCGAAAGCTCGAGTATTTCGTTGAACTTCTCATTGCTTAAGTCATTTTTTGATTGTCCATATAGTTTCAAATTCAAAACATTCTATGGCTTTATTCAACCAATCAATGCCAGGCAGGGGTATGGCTCAGCTATTCACAATACATTGATGGAGCTTCACCGAGAATATCTTGATGGAAATCAAATACTTAAAGAACAGCTAAATAATCTACTTCATCGACATACAAATTTTCCTTACGCGACTGAAACTATTAGAACAGACATGACAACAAGGGCCGACAATGCTGTGAACATTTATTATGATAAAAATTCAACTGAGTTTATTCAAATAGAATTTGCCGAGAAAGAAATTCAACTTGATTTAGGGGATGGAATTATTGTTAACGGAAAAATGGATTTGATTAAAAAGAAAAATCTTGATGGTTCAATTGAGAAAACCATTGTTGATTTTAAATCGACCGAGGATGCGCAAGCGTATAACGCTACAATTGACCAATTACAACTCTATGCGTTAGGTTATCGTAGTCTTACCGGCGAAAATGCGGATTTCTTACAGATCTACAACTTAGATACTAATGAAGGCTTTAAAAACGAACTAACTGCACATGACCTTGATTCAATTAAGAAAAAAATAATTTCAGCAGCTAACGACATTAGAAATAACAATCTCAACCATACATGCAATAATCCTGAGTGCGTTTGCAAATTCAAAACAACTAAATAAGAAGATCCTATGCCTAAAATATATACAGGCTCGCTACAATTAGATTGGTATAACAAACAAAAAGCTATTCTGCTTGCAAATTCTTCAGAAGTTTCATCCATTGAAATGACACCCGCTCCCAAAGTCAATTGGGTAAACAAGGATGAAGCGCTTTTTTATGAAATTAATGAAGATGAAGGTCGTGGCCTTAGGCCTTTTTGGGTTGACCGTAATGACATACGAATAAAAGAGGCACGGCCTCTAACCCTTCAAAAAGTTTACTCTGCGATTTCAATAAATAGCCAGGGAACATTGCCAGGAATGCAAATGACTTATGAAGTTGTAGAATCGCAAAGTGAGGAAATTCAATTTGAGAACATCCTTATTAAAGGAGATAATTTACTCGCTTTGAACGCCATAAAAAAAATATTCGACAACAAGTTGGAGTCTGAAAAGGTGAAATGTATCTACATTGACCCACCTTTTAATACTGGGCAAGCATTTGATTATTATGACGATAATTTAGAAAGATCTGAGTGGCTCACTATGTTAAGAGATAGAACCGTTATTCTAAAGTCGCTGTTAAGAGAAGATGGGTTTTTTATAGTTCACCTTGATGATTCAGAAGTCCATTATTGCAAAGTTTTAATGGACGAGGTGATGGGTTCTTCCAATTTTATTTCGCATGTAACTTATGAAAGGTCTGGTGTTGCAGGTTTGGGCCAAGGTGGTTTTTTGGTCAATACAACAGAGCATATTCTATTGTATAGAAACGTACTGCCTCCTCTTGGCAACAACGTTGGAAGTTATGCATTGGATGAAAATACAATTAGACGTTATAATAGAATCTTAAATAACACAGGAGACTCAACTTTAGTCGAAGAATTTATTTCTAAATCTAATAAAAAGCCAGTTAAAATCTTCAAGCATTCAAACTTTGAAATAGAAACAATTTCACTTTCTAATTTCAAGGAAAGAGAGGCAGAAATCAGGAGGATATACGCTAAAAATTTGAATTTCCTTTTTAGAGGCAACCAAGTTCAAAAAGAAAACTCTTTTCAAAACGATTTAATTGATAAAATGGAGAAAGATTGCCTTTATTCAGTTATTTATACTCCGAGCCGGGGAAGATTTAAGGATGAAGAAACGACACTCTACTACTTTAATAAAGAGCTCTTATCTTGGTTAGGTGATAACGCTGTTGTCGATGGGGATGACATTGTTAAGTCCTTAAAATTAACCACACTCTGGGATCATGAAGACATTCCGAAGGCAGATATTGCAAATGAAGGCGGTGTTGATTTTCCGCGGGGAAAAAAACCTGAAAATCTTTTAAAAAGAATATTTGATTTGTGTACAAATGAAGGGGATTTGATTTTAGATTGTTTTGCTGGTTCAGGAACTTCTTTGGCAGTTGCTCATAAAATGAACCGAAAATGGATAGGTGTTGAAATCGGGAATCATGCGGATACCCACATTATTCCGCGACTGAAGAATGTACTTTCTGGAAGTGATCAATTAGGAATCTCGAAAAAGGTAAATTGGAAAGGAGGCGGATCTTTCAAGTATTATCACTTAGGTAGTTCAATTATTAAAATCCAGAAAGACACTTCTGGCGATTTTAACTGGTCACTTGGCAAACATTTTATTGAGGAATCACTTTTGCATTCTTATGATTACATTTTAGATACTACAATCGATTTGTCTGCTGATAATCTTTTTTCGAACAAAGAGGAACTTCCTGTTGTGGGAGTTCAAAGAATCGGCTCGAGAAACCGCGTTGCAATAGTCTCACTTAACGAACCCGAAGGCAATTTAGGTAACTTGGCTTATGAAGAATTACAAGCCCTTTATATTGCAGTAAAAAAGAAATATGCGCCAGAATATATTAACATCTTTACGAATCGAGGTATTGAAATCGCTTTTGATTCAAAACCTGATGACCTTGAAGTAGTCAAAGTTCCTCATGCAATATTTGCAGAATTAGAAAAATAAGATATGCCAAAAAGAAAACCTAAAGCCCAAACTACCTATTTCGAAAAACATTCGAAGCTCCTTGCGAACGTTGTCAAATCATATCGTGAAAGCACTTCATCGTTTAATCTATTTGCAACAAGCGATTTTGCAGCTTTTAATTCTATAGAGAATGGCATTACAAAACATCCATTACGGTATTATCAGATGGATGCATTGTACATGCTTGACTATCTACTCAAATGCAATGATAGCAGACCAGAAAAAAAAGACCTCTTAGAAATTGTTGATGAAGAAAAGCACATAAAGGCGCCGTTCTTAGGTTACGAAATGGCTACTGGTTCCGGTAAAACCATGCTGATGGGTGCGAGTATATATTTTTTAAATGAAAAGTTTGGCATCGATAACTTCTTAATTATTACGCCAGCATCAACCGACATTTATCAAAAAACAATTAGAAATTTCCAGTTGGGCAATTTCGATTCAATATGGGCAGATGATACACCATTTACTTTCAATTTAATCACTGGCGACAATTATACACAAAATCTTTTTTTTGATAGTAACAAGGACGCAAATATCTTCATTTTTAACATTAGCAAGTTTGGTGCAAACGCAACGAATACTGAACTAACTTGGGAGTCGGCAATATGGCAAGACGAAAAAGGAAACAATATTAGTATTAAGCAATTTCTAAAAGACAAGAAATTAATCATCATTACTGACGAAGCACATCATGCACAAACCAGGGTCGCTTCAAAAATTATTCGAAACTTCCATCCCTCTGCTGTTCTTGAATATACAGCTACGGCAATTGAAAATGAAAAGAGCTTAGATAAGAAGAATCAAACGATAATATATAAATATGATATACGCAGATTTTTGGAAGATGGTCATGGAAAATTAGTAAGAGCAGTCGCTTTGGCAACTGGAAACAAGAGTAAGAAAGCCGATGTGAGTAGTAATGAAAAATTTAAATTGGTAACACTATTCTTGATTCACTTGTTAAAGAAGGAAGCTATATTGTTAGACCCCAAAAGCAAAAATTTAAAGCCTATTGCCTTTGTCAAGGTCAAAAATGACACGGGTTACACTCAAAAAATTTTTGACTATATAAAAAACGACCTTGCCGATGACCTTGAAAGCATTAATATTATTATCGAAAAAATTAAAGCGCAAGACCTTGAAATAACCTCATTACTTATAGAGCTCTATAAAGGCAAATACCAGGACAAAATAGATATGCTTCGTGAAGATGTTAGAAAGGCCGCAAGCACAGCCATATTCTATCATGGCCAGTCCAGCAAAGAAACTGAAAAGAAATTTCTGAATATTAGGAAAAACGAAGTTGAAATAATTGTCTACATGCAACGTCTCGATGAGGGGATTGACCTTCCAAACATATATTCGATGGCAGTTATAAATGACACGGAAACAGATTTTAAAACCTCTGTGAAGCAAATTATTGGCAGGGGGATAAGGCTTAATAAAGACAAAAGAGAATTTGATGACGAAAAGAATTCATTTAAAGCAAACGCGGAGAAATTACATATCATTTGTGACCAGGGCAAAAATTTCGAAGAAGTTATAGTGGCAATACAGCAGGAATTTGGCTTAAACAACAAGTATCTTAGCTTTGATAAAATCCGGACTCCAGTAATCAATAAATCAAAACCAGATTTATTAACTGGCAAGTACATCCCACACATTAAGGCCGATTTGAAGGCGAAACAGGATGTCAATCTTATTTCACTTATTACAAATGTACAGGGAATTACGTCAAAATTTGTAGAAGATAATTGCTTGGAAGGTGAAAATGATACCGTAAAAAGGTTTCTCAAATATCGGCCCGACCAATTCTTTGTAGAAGTTGACATTTTCTCTGATAAGAAAGTTTATCACAAGCAAATCAAGGAAGAAGGTGGCGAACCTACTACTCTCCAAATAACAGATAAGGAGCTAAAAAAAATTTATGGCCTGGTACAAAAGACGCTGCCCTGTCTACCCGATACAGAGACTTCAAAAAAAGCTTTTAAAGACTATATTGACACTTTTAATCAAATAGGCTTACAATATTATAAATTAGATGACGCAGATGAAAAATTAGCTTTGAAGCTATTTGTCGATGCGTTTAGTTTTTATTATCGAAACAAAATAGAAAAGGACTATTTCGTTCTTGACTTCCGCCAGCTTAATGAGGAGGAAAGTTGGAGCTTAAAAAAAGAATTTCATGATTACGAATTAAGAATTCCTGAAGACCAGGTTGGAAACAACGTCCGATTGAAGGCTATGGATAAGCAAAAGATAATTGAACTAATTGAAGCTCAGTACAACTTCTACGGTTATGAAAAATCAATTTACGACTATGAAAAGTTTGACTCATATACCGAGTACAAGTTAGCTCAATATGCCGATGAAATATTAAAAAAGGTTGCTAAAGAAAAAAAGCCGTTTTGGATTCGCAATCAGCGAAACATTTTCTTTAGCTACGGCTCGAAAAGGTATTTTCCTGATTTCATTATGTTTAAGGACGATATGATATATGTCATTGAAACAAAGGGCGAGGTTTTCTCTGACACCAAGAAAAACGCGTTACTGAAAAAATTGGACGAGGTTCCTGGGGAAGGCGGGATAAAAGGATTCAAAGGTATACTCGTATTTTCTTCCCAAATGGAAGAAATGGGAACTGATGTAGTTGAGTGGGATAAGTTTATTAAAGAAAGCGAGGAAACTTTGATTCGCCAGCAATCGCAAGACCAGTTGATTTCTGAGCCCAATGAAGAAGATAAATTCATTAAATATATTCCTGTATATTCACCCGATAAAGCCTATCGTAAATTTATTAAACTTCAGAAGACTCCAAAACCTGAGGGTTGGCTTGCCCTTAAAAATAACAATTCTAAATTACCTGAAACTGTTTTTGCTACACAAGCAAAAGGGCAAGCACTTTCACCATCGTACCCCCATAACGCATGGGTAATCTTAATTCATTCAAAAGATTTTGATGAAGCCACTGGGAAGCTGGCGCTTGTTTATAGCCTTGTAATAGAAGATGAATATGGGGGAAACTGCACCATTCGAAAGGTTGAAATTGAGGAAACAAAAGCCAAAGGCAAGTTATTTGGCGAAAAGCGAGTAATGCTCTGTGCGCTCAACTCAGAAAATAAACCGATAGTAATTGACAATATTACTTCAAATGATGAATTAGAAATAGTCGGTCTTGAATATGTACTTCAAAATTGACTAAGTCTTACTAATAAAATCAACCGCCTTTATTCTTACCAAAGGAGTATCGAAAGCGGCAAAAACTGTCATCCTAAAGAGGCCAAACAGTTTTAAGTTCATCAGCTCATTTGGGCATATATTATTTCGGTCACACCATACTTGAAAGTAAAACCAAAATTTGGTGACGGCACTTTGACAAAAATGGACTTTGAAAAAAATCACATTCTGTTCTTGGAGACTGATATGAATTATCTAAATAAATTATTTGAGAACAAAATCTAAAGCGGTTTAAATCAGATAATTTTCATTTATGGTATGCAATGGATACTTTCCATGATTGGTCAACAGTGTAGTATTCTGGGTTTTCCATAATATGGGAGTCCATTGCAAAGTAAAAGATAAATTACCATCCTGGAACAGGCTTTGGTTTGTAGTTTTCAATCGGGTATCGCATAATGACTACTGAATATTTTGTCGAACAATTAGGGTAACCTGCAATATTGCAAGCCTGAATATCAAGATATGCAGAACAATTAATTATTAATTCCCAAACATCAAAATGGTCTCCAACGACCCTGTTAAGAATGTATTGGTGAATGTTCTCTGAATGTCCATTGTGGCTATTTATATTGATTCTATATTTTCTTGGTTGGCCATTAACCACCTCATTATTATTCTCGATTAATAATACGGTAGCTCCATTTTGACTGCTATTTACAGCCTTATACTCGTTATCAGCATAAGACTGTTCAAATTCCGACCGAGTGTAAATAGTGCCCACCAGACTAATAATTTCACTGTGAAGTGTTCTATACTCGAAACCTTTGGAATAACATGATAAGAATGGTCTTGTTTCAGTTTTCCCATTTTTGGTAATAGTCATGGTTTTACCCTCATCACATTCTCCAGTTTTATTAAAAATATATAATTCTCCGTTGGCATAAAATACTGTTTCACTATGATTAGTAGATTTTTCTTTAGGTTCAATATTGCCTACGTTGGAGTGGCTTCCAATTCTTAATAGACGATAAGCAATATAAATATCCTTACCAGTCAATTTTATCGATTTGTGATTAGAATATGCTTCCTGCGCTGCAATTTTTAAATTTTGATTTCGGGGGCTGACGTTTATCCCCAATGTGTCAGAAATATTTTTCCCAGTACCAATCTCTACACTGCCTGCTTTTACGGCCTCCCATATAACTACTGTCTGGTCTGAAAAATTGATCTTAAAAATATCACCAACAGATACAATCTCCAGATTCTTCAATTTAATGGAAAGATTTTTATCATTTTGATAGCTTGGATTGATGCCCAGCCAACTAAGGATGGAGAATCTGACACCAGCATTGAAACCTGATGAATTGTCTACATCGTATGTTTCAACAGAAATTGTGTGATTCAGGCTTTGTGAGTCCAATCCAGCATAATTTATTGGACCAATATTTTCGCTCCATTGAGCGCCTATTGGAATATCAGTTCGTGGCAGACTTAAAACATTAAATTCCTGCAAGGCATTCGCAATATTCTGCGCGTATAGTGCACAAGTAGCGATAGAAAATAACGCGATTAAGTAAAAATACTTCATAGAATTTCGTTTTTGATTTCGCAGATTTGATCTACAACCTCATTGTCCTATCGATTAAAGTAAAAGTCTGCGGTAAGCGACGTTGATTCCCAAGGAATTTGTTCTTCTTTTGATTTATCCATCACTTCTAATCTAACCTTTTGGAACAAGGTAGTTACTGGTAAGCCTTTTTCGGGCATGTAATTCAAAAGAGCTTCAGTATACAACCCATTATTGCCACTTCCGTCACTCGCTGTGTTACCTGGAGATGTTGAGTAAGCTATTAAAGAGCCCTTGGGAGCATTCATCATTGCCAAGCCACGCTGATTGATGCCGCGCGCCCAACTTCGCTCAAACGGATTGTTTCTGCATGCGTCTAAAATTAGAAAATTAACTGAGGTTCTTGCCTCCTCCATATACGCCAGTAATCTTCCAGCTTCAACACAATCGTATTCGACAAGTTTTTCAATGGCGAGCTTTGCGTCAATTGGTATTAAATAATTTAGACCTTTCACTTGCACCCCATGACCTGCGAAATAGAAAAGTCCCACGTCGCTTCCCTTCAGTTTATCACCGAATTCGTCAATTGCCACTTTTAATTCCTTTTGGGAAGGATCTATTTTTTTTGTGACTTCAAACGCAAGTGAACTAAGCATTGATTCCATTCCGTTTGCATCATTTAGTGGATTTACAAGTGAATTAGCATGCTCATAAGAGCTGCATCCTACAACTAAAGCTTTTCTTATTTCAGATTTTACGCTACCAGTAGTTGAACCAGGAGTTGATTTTACAAATCCAATTTCAACTGGGGAAAAGATTGGATGACCTACGATTGCCTCGGATTTTTCGAGTGTAAATCCGTCGCGTTTAAGATTATTTATATATATTTCAACTAACGTTGTTAATTCCTCCTTGTTAGTTCGCACAGCAGGATGGAGAGTCAAACACAAAAAATCAAGGAATTCTTTATCGGGAGCATGCAAAATATTAAATCTATTGTCAGTGAACACCCATTCTACAGGCCAGTCATCATTCAATACTGTATGCCTTTGGATATCCTCTGAGGCAGTTTCATACCTTGAATCATTTGACGGTAAATGCGTCAAATCATACAGTCTCCCGAGAAAGGTTCGTTGATCAAGATTACCGTACCATGTAATTCTTGTAATTAAAAAAGCATCAAGAATATTTCTGCGTGTCGACAATTGAATTTTTTTTGCATTTGAATTCTGCGTTTTTTTCTCAATTTCATTTTGTCGTTTATAAGTACTTCTGATCTTGCCACCATTACCCATAAATGTTTCGCCCTGTGAAGACGTAATCATAAAGTCTCCGTCATAGAAATCAATTTCTTTCCCTTCCCGCAATTCTCTCAAAATGTTCATAATTGTCACTCGCAGATTTTTTTGCTGATTGAATGTTAGGTCTACGGATTGTTCAGCGATAATTGGAGCAATGTCAACGTTGGCTAACGGGTTTCCGTCGACCAATGCGAGTAGCTTCTTTGTTAAATCGTACCTGTCTATCATTTTACATTTGAAAATGAGACTATAATTGCGTTAGATTATATTCTTTTATGTGCCCCTGGAGGTTTTTGCAAGAAATGTACTTAGGCGAAAATAAATGAATTGGTTCAAAAAATTGTTTATGTGGAGCTTTCTGTTGGATTGTGGCCCATGTTTGCCATTTTGGCGTTAAAGGTTAAATTTGAGAGATAAACCGTTTGGGGGCTGCTACCCTCTACAGGAGACTTAGCACAACCCGACCCCAACTATCCAAGTCTATTTCATGGCGCTATTGTACCGAACTAAGTCTGTTCTTACCCCATTTAGGCCATTCGAACGGAGACCCTGCAGCTCTTCCCTAAATTGGGCGAGGCTTCTAAAGGACTTCGATACGTAAACTGTGCTGGTTGCATCCTAAATCCATTCCAACGGGTCCTTCTCTTTAGCATCGACCAAATCAATGGTCTGCATCTTGGGAAATACATAGGGCATTAATTTGATCAGTAGCTCTATTTTCATTTTCGTGTCCGTAATGCTGTCTAAATATTGAGGTAGGTTTTGGACTTCCTTTTCCAGCGCCTCTCTAAGCATTGTCCTAAGTTCAATCGTGTTACGATTGGGGACACCTTTGATCCTGCCACCAATCTTGCTATGTCCTGCTTCAAATGCCATAGTTATTACTATTTAATACTACTTTATTGATTCAATACTAAAGTGGGAGGATAATGCCTGAATATGGCAGAGTTGTTCATCTGCGTCGTTTCTACCGAAGTATCGATAAAACGGCTTAGACCATATACTCTAAGTAGATCTTCCTTGAATTGGTTCGAGAACAAAACACTTGGGGGAGCCCAAGTAGACAAGTCGGCAAATTTGCCGACTTTTTTATTTTCGAATTCGCTCAGGGTGATAGTATACTCCAAGGGGTAATTAATTAGTTGCTCTGAATTGAAGACTTTTTTAATACCGCTTTTAAATCGTCTACCATTGCACTAAACGGTCTTTTGGATATTTTTCTGTTATATGCAAAAGGCGGCGCGTTTTACCCAATTCGTTAGATTTATTAATCTCCTCTTCCTCGCAATCTTTTGCCGCGCAATACAAATTATACAAATCTGTTATGGGCCTCCCTTCATTGTCAAATCTTATCCAAACTTCCACAAGAATATCTAAATTAAAATCGGTGTCGGATCAGTGCGCAAAGAGGCAGGCCACTGCACCTTAGAACAGATAATGGTCCTGAATTTATCAGTCACAGACTTCAGCAATGGTGTTTAGCAAACAATATTACTATACAATATATCCAACCTGGAAGACCCATGCAAAATGCTTATGTGGAAAGAAAAGAATGGCAGCCTGAGAAGAGAACTGCTCGATGCCTACCCTTTTTTACAACTCGAAAAAGTGAGAATGATGTGCGAGGAATGGAGAATGTATTACAACAACAAAAGGCCGCCTAAAGCTTTGGGTTAACTGACACCAAGCCGGTGCTTTTCCCGACCAATAACATTCACTATATTGGTTAGATGAAATGGATACCCCTGCTATCCCTAATGGTATTCTCTACTGTAGCTAAATCACAGGATACTGATTCCTACTATGTCTTTGATAAGCATTGGAAACCTACAGAAGTAAATTCAGCTCGTTATTTCCTCCATATTCATCAATTCAATGACACCTGCTGGCAATGGGATTATTATAATTACACTGGGCCGCTTATTAAAACTGAACGATACAAGGATAAAGACGGAAAGATCCGGCACGGCTACTCTCGTCATTATGATGTAAAGGGCTTGCTTGATTCCGTCTCGTACTATAAGTATGGCAAAAAGAATGGCAATTCTTACAAATATTCCGGAGAAAAGTTTCACGTCATGCTTAAATATGTCTACCGGGACGACACTCTGATTAGCGTGATAAACCCGGATACTGTCAAAAATGAAAAAGTAAACCATACAGATGAAAGAGAATCCGACTATCCTGGAGGGGTCAAAGCCTGGACCGACTACCTTAATAAAAATCTCATCTATCCAGAAAGAGCACAGAACGAGCGTATTCAGGGCGATGTCCTCGTCATGTTTACCGTGGATCAAAACGGGCTTGTTGAGGACCCATCTATAGCGAGGTCGGTCGAATACTCACTGGACGATACGTCCATCAAGATCATAAAGGATTCGGGAAAATGGAACCCTGCGCATCAGGATGGCAAACTGATCAAATCTTATAAGATGCAGACGATTTACTTCAGGTTTCAATAGATCGGATCGCTGTTTTGTCAAATTAATTACAATCCCATATAATATGAAGATCGCTTTGCTACAATTGCAGCCCGCATGAAAACAACCTTGGCCTCAAGTCCTTTCGAAGCATGAATTGTTTTGGATTGAACTTTTACGTTCTCGTCTTTGAAGCGGAAAAAATAGGGCGTAAACATTTTACTCCTCCGATACAGGAATAGAATATCATCATTAGTTAGCCCGTCCTCCAATAACTCTCTTACTTTATCAAAGCAGAACTGGACATTTTCTTCTTCGCTGTTGCCCGAGTACACAACAATTTTATGTTCAGATTTCTTTGACGCCTGAATGTCTTTTTCAATTTTGAATTTGTTGTGTTTGATAACCTCGTTACTTGCGCCAACAATATCTTGTGTACTTCGATAATTCAAATTCAGCTTAATAACCTTTGAATTTGCACAGAGAATTACTTGCGTACTGGCAAGTTCCGTGATTTCCCCGGTTAAGTATGGTCGAAATTCACGCTATTTTTGTAGGAATTCTCATAGGTATGGTTTTCCGTTCCTACTGCTTCATAATATTAATAACCCTTTTTTTAGGATTAAGCGCATACGGCCAGACATCCGCTCCGGGGTGCAATTCGTCATATTACAGGGGGACATATACAAGTCAGTTACCACTGATGAGCGATGTTGATATTTGGTCCCAGGTCGTTGGACCGGACGGCAGCCTATACCTCGGTGTCATGAATTATCCAGAATATTCGGTCGCCAAACTGGATACCGCTGGAAATGTTCTATGGAACAAATCATATGATACAGTATTTCTCAAATACTCAGGCAAAACCATCATGGATATTGACGGCAACCTGATTACTCTCCTATCGGAGAGTAATATCATCAAAACGGATACGGCGGGGAATATTTTTGCTTCCAGGAAACTGGCCTTATCTACAATTACTGGTCGATATGGAACTTATGTGCCTGACTCATATATAGGTGATGTAGTCGTCCTTGCTAACGGCGACAAAGTGTTTTTGATCTGGACAAATGGTGCGGCGCAGCTTTTTTTAGTGGAGACCTCGCCAGACTTGGCTACCATCAGGTGGACGAAAGTTTACAGTCAATGGTCCGATATCCAAACGAAACCAGCGATTATGGCAGATGGCAATAATTTGGTGTTTGCCACCGGCTTTGGGTTGGCCGGCTCTGGTTTACAGAATCGTACGGTGCTCATGGTCCTGGATGGAAATACTGGCGCCACGCTACAAGAACGCTGGTTTGGGCAACTTATTTATTTTCAAAATCTCTCCCGCTTCAATAACGGCTATCTATTCGCCGGAGCAGCCACATCAAAGGATGAAATGAATTTCTTAAACTATGACAGCTTAATCTATATAAGAACTGATCTCTCCCTGAATGTATTAGCGGCCAACTATTTTCCTTCTTTATCCCTTGATTACGTGCAAGGTTACCCGTTCCTTGTTAAAGCACAGGCTGATGGATCTGCCTATGGAATTTATTCAAGCCTGGATACTATGACCCTTTTTCAGATTAGCCCCAATGATGTAATAGAATGGGCCAACAGCCTTCCCAACACCAGCTCAGGCTTCTATCAGCACGCCAGATTTCTGACCCTGGCACCGTCAGCCATATATATAACCACACAGGAATGGTCGTCGGCGACAACTGCAGCTAACATCGTGCTCTCGCCGGGGTTTATGTTATATAAAACCAGTTATTCAGGATCTTTTCCATCCTGCACTAAACCTGGACCCGGGCATATGAGCATGACCCCTTATCCCTTGTTTCCTGTTTCCCCATACATAGAGTTAACCGATACTACTGCATTCACCGACTCGAACTATGCCCTGCAGGTAGTTACTGCACCTGCCATCATAGGAAACACCTGCACAAGCATGCTGCCCAGCTGCGACAGTTTGAAAGTTACGGGTAGTCCAAATGTTTGCGACAGCGGGAGATTCAGCGGCACCACGAATCTTGGATGTTCCCTTCCGGTAACTTGGACGGTCATCGGCGGCCCCGACACAGCCATCATTCATCCGGAAAACAATAATGTGGTTTCAATCAGTTTTCCCAAGAGCGGGGCTTATATGGTTAAGGCAATTGTCAACTCCAATTGCATTACGGAAGACAGCATGATGGTGAACGTACTCACCGACAAACAATGCCTGACCGGATTCCACATGCCCAATGCCTTCACTCCAAATGGTGATGGGAAAAATGACATCATCCGGCCTCTGATCTCAGGGGACGTCGCCAGATACAGATTCACCGTGTATAATCGTTGGGGCGAGTTGCTTTTTGAATCTTCAGAACTTTTAAAGGGATGGGACGGAACATTCCTGCATACCCCACAGCCAGCGGGCGGATTTGTTTGGTATTGCCAATACCAGTTGCAAGGACAGGCATTGCAAACTCAAAAGGGAACTTTCGTGCTGATCAGGTGAATAATCTCAAATCGTCTGTGGGAACCTTCGAAATCCAATAAAAAAGAATCGGACATAGGGTGTCGAGAAAGCAAACAACGGCTTATTCAAGATAATCTTTTGAATTCTGGGTGTTCCAGAATGTTGACTGATTTAAAGCTTGTTGTCACTTAAGGTTGGGGATAGTGCTAGTTGCATAACCCAATTTTAGAACTATATAGTTTGCACCGTCACGACGAGCGGCGCGCTTCCGGCGAGCAGAAAGATGTCCGGTCCGATCATCACCCGGTAGGCATAGTCCTGAAACCACCGGTGCATCATCCACCAGACAATTTGCCAGATAAAGCTGTGAAGAGTATAGTTGACTTGTATGATCAAGTTGTGACGATTACCTGAAGCAGAAAGGGAGGAGCCTTACTGGACAAACCCGCATTTTCGCGGTTTTTTTTAATTTTTCGATCCGCCGAAACCATTGACTGGCCTGCATATCAGCGAGACTACCGAATTCAGGCGAGCGGTTCGAGGTTTCTTATTTTACAAAATTGAGCATCTTTTTGAAGGCATTCTCTTAAAGGGTGGATTTTAAAATTTCTTCTTTTTTGAATTGTGTAGCTGTTTTCCCAAAGACACTTTTAAATATCTTATTAAGGTGACTTTCATCTGTAAAATTCATTTCATCAAGTTGAATGTAAACCGTGTCAATGAATGACTTTCGGAGTTTAGGTCAGAAAGTTTTGAGGTCGTCTATTGGGAATCCATAATTCACCTCGCAACTTCCAAGAATCTGCAGAACGCATTGGCAAGCCTCATTTGTTCTACATACTTACAATCAGGTTCAAATAGTTTTGGGCTCGCTACCAAAATGAAAGTAGACCGTGCCCTTGATACTGCCACATTAAATCTATTCCCGCTATACAAGAATTCCATTCCTCTTGGCGCGTCAGCCGCAGAAGAAGTCGCCATTGAAAATATGATCACTGGAGCTTCCTGCCCTTGGAATTTGTCAACTGTTCCAATTTGTACGCCATTTGGCAAGAGTGTGGAAAGTAAATTTACCTGCGCATTGTAAGGAGAGATTACTTTTATATCTCCTGTTGTTAACACTTTAGTTCTTTTGTCCTTATCAGTATAACGGACGGTTCCATGTGTAAGGCGTGCTATCAATTGTTGAATGTATTCTGCTTCTGGCGGACAGGAACTTTGACATCCATCATGATTAATGGGTCGATAAAAAAGCCCGGCTCCTTCAAATTCTGCGTCACCTTCGAGTCGCTGATATTCTAGTCCTGGCTTGCTGTTCAGCCTGCTTTCATAAAACAATTCAGAGTCAAATTTGCAAATCGAGGGATGCATTCTCCATGTCGTATCCAGGAATATGCCCTTGTTTTCATGAATCGTTTGGTCACCACTCAAAATATGTTGAAGTGCAGACACCTCAGTGCCGTCAGGATGACTTCCCTGCTGCGGTTGTCGCAATTGTTGAGGGTCTCCGAGCAAGACAAGATTGGTTGCAGCTTGAGACACGGCAAGCGTATCTATAAGGGCTAGTTGGCCAGCCTCATCTACAATTGAAACATCTACACTATTTTCCATTTCATGCCGCGCCCAAAGCCACGACGTGCCGCCCACTAGATTAACTAACCCAGTGCTTAATGCTCGAGCAACTCCATCGTTGTCTGTCTCTTCCCTAATTCGAGGATCTGGATCATCTGATTTTTCCTTTACTCTTCGCATAGCGCTCACTGGTACACCCATTGCGTCTGCAGCATTGAGCACTTTTGTCATTAGTCCGATGATAACTTTATGACTTAGGGCAGTGATCCCAACTTTTTTCCCAGCTTTGATGGCTTCGACAATCATAATCGCTCCTGTATGACTCTTGCCCGTCCCTGGAGGACCTTGAATTGGAAGAACTCCTTGATCTAGCAATTTCATCCAGGCGACAGCCTTGTGCTGAGCATCATTAGGAAGATCTAAGTCTCCATGTGACCTAGGAGGTAGATTGATCAATAGATCCCTCCCTGCTCTGTACAGGCCTGGTGAGTCTATCCCGTTCTGCAATACCCAACTGGCAATTCTTTCTATTGCTTCAGACTTAACTTTGTCTTCAATGATAGTAATTGTGAAAACATTTGCAGGGTGAATTTCTTTGACAGAAGGTCCTTTCTTAATTCTTATCTTGTTTTCGTTTTCATTAATTTGAACTACTTCTCCGATCTTTTTTCCATCTATTGTATTATATAAGTCGTCGCCTCTTCTGATTTCGAAATCTTGTAACGGAAATGCATACTCGTCAATCACACTTTTTTTGTCAGGAATTCTGTTGCCAGTGAAAGTTAAATCGCCAATTCCAGATTTCTCTTCCAGCATCTCTACGGTTGAGAGCTCTCGCAACCTAAAAAATTCCCACCATTTTGATTTTTTTTCGCGCCTGTACCAATCTACCATATTGGCTAAGAGCCATTGTGCCTGCTGTTGCTTTGATCGCTCTTCAACATTTACTGGAAGACCATCCAGCAATTGTTGAATCAGAAGAGCAATTCTTTTTTGATAGTCATCTAATTCTTCGCTTGGGGAACCATCGCCGGGTTGAGGACGGGAAATTAGCTGTCCGGTTTCTTCCAGTTGAGTTCGCAAAGACTCAAGCCAATCGCGAAGTTTGAGTGTGGAAAGGCAATCCTCCTGGTTGTACTTTTCAACTACAGCCATAGTCTCACTCTCCAACACAGTTTGTCCAGCTTCTATTTTTCGCTGTACCTCCCTCAATTTTTCCGCTGCCGCTCTAAGTTCTTGGGCCCTTTCGAATTCGTGAAATTTCTCAAGCGCTTTCAATGAATAGGTTTCTACTCCGGCTTGAATTGCCTGCTTCGTTACAGTATGTAAATCGACAAAAATTCCTGCTCGAAGCATTTGATCTACTTCATTCTCACGAGTTCCATATTTACCCATGAGTCGTTTCATGGCAGTCGGTTCATATGCGGCAAAGTGATAAATGTGCATGTGCGGAAATCTTTGCCATAGCTCTATAGCAGTATCAATAAAGGTCTCAAATGCCTTTTTCTCTTCCGATTGATTGAGAGCCCAAATTTTGTTGTATTTGTCGATTTGATTTGCAACTATCCAACCAAATAAATATTCCATTCCGCCGCCCCGAACAAAGGGATCTCCTTCCAAGTCAAAAAAAATGTCACCTGATGAAGGCGCAGGTAGTTTGAAAAAGCCGCGACCCTCGGATAAAGTTGTTAGTTCATAAATGGATTTATTTGTGTTCCTCGCCTGCACTTGCAATTTTGCCTGATTACGAAGTTTTTCAAAGGTTTCAACTGTTCCTCGTTGCGGTTGAAACTGCAATGGACTTGGGAGTTGAGCGAGAGCTTCCATAGTTGTAATTCGGTGACGACCCAATTCGCTTTCATGTGCTGAGGAAAGTCCCGCTACAAAAGAAAGATGGTCATCTGCACGGAGTCGTGCGTTACATCTTTCGAACCAATTACATATGTCACAAAATGAGCATGGCGCGGGATAAGTTGTTTCAGGGCCATCGTAATTTGCAGTGGCTAATAAAAGTTGTTTTTTGATGTACCTATAGTACGCTACGAAATCATCAATTCTATAGGAAAGTAGTTCATTATTTTCGCTTGGAATAGCAACATGAATGTACTCTGGATTCACCTGCTGTATGTCAGCGACCATTTCAGAATAAAGGCAGAGTTGTAAAATAGTCCCAACGCGAGTGTGTGTGGTAAGTTTGGAATCGATAACCTCATAAGACCAGTTGCCTAGCCGACTTGGAATTGTTACTTTTCGCATGAAATCGGCTCTTCCCTGCCACTCGTCAAGTTTTAGAGAAGCCTGATAAATAATGTCAATTCCATTATTCATTGCATTGATGGTGCGTTCAAGAGATGACCTTCCTTCTTCATTTTCAGGTTCCGAAATACTAAAACCTTTATCCTTAAGAGTCTGCAAATACTCTTTCTCAAATTCAAAGCCCCTCTGCTGAATCGCTGCCAGGGATGGATCTCTTACCGGAGGAATTTCCAATACGCCCAAAGCACCAGCTTGATCCAGAGTCGTCAAATGCTTGCAAGCCATGAAATGAGAAAGATCCATGGCGGAAAGTATCAAGGTTGAGCTGGAAGAAGATTTCATTTAGAAAAAATTATTTCTGCAGATTAATATAAAATCAGATTGCATTTCGAATACTCTGAAGATAAAGCTTTTGCTGGTTTCGAATAAATTTCTCATCAATAATAATTGGGCAGCAGATTGGAAAATTGATAGTATGTGGAAGAAATGTTTATTTTTTCAAGCTTCCGGAAAATCATTTTGCCATTAGTGTTCAAAATCATTTGCAATCCTAACCATCTTTTGTATTTTAGTTACAAGCGGAAAATTTGCGCCTGAGCTTAGTGATTTTTAAAATTCCTACAAGACATCAGGTGCGTTCCCTTGACAGCAATTTACATGGAACCAACATCATTACTCAAAGCCAACAAATAAAAGATGAATTCAATTACATTCATTGATACCGAGATTGAACCAAAGACTGGAAAGATTCTCGATGTTGGTGGCATCAAGGACGATGGAAGTTCTTTTCACAAAAATTCGATATCTGATTTCGTCCAATTTCTCAGAGGATCTCAGTTCATCTGTGGGCATAATATTTTCAACCACGACCTAAAGTATGTTGAAAAAGCCCTTAATGAGGCGGGAATAAATGCCGCGAGCGTAATCGACACATTGTATCTTTCACCGTTGCTTTTCCCAACTAAGCCATACCATGCTCTATTGAAAGATGACAAGCTTCAAACAGAAGAAGTGAATAATCCTTTGAATGATTCTATTAAGGCAAAGGATTTATTTCATGATGAAGTTGCTGCGTTCAAACAAACTGATGTTGCGCTTAAACAAATCTTCTATTTCTTGCTGAATGACAAAAGGGAATTTCACTCTTTTTTTCGGTTCATTGGATATACCAGTGCAAACTCAATACCTGAAATATTGATCCGCCAAACATTTGAAAATGAAATTTGCGAACATTCTGACTTGTCTAAATTAATTACGGAAAGCCCAATAGAACTTGCTTACTGTTTATCATTAATTAATACATTCATCCATAGCAAGGAAGTACATTCAATCACGCCGCGCTGGGTTCTTAAGAATTATTCCGAGGTAGAAAGAATTATGTTTCGACTTCGAAACAAACCCTGCTTGACCGGATGTGTGTATTGCAATAACGCATTGGATATCCACAAGGGCTTGAAAAGGCATTTTGATTTTGATTCTTTTAGAACTTATGGTGGCGAACCTTTACAAGAAAAAGCCGTTAAAGCTTCAATAGACAACAAATCTATACTTGTAGTTTTTCCAACTGGTGGAGGGAAGTCCATCACTTTTCAAGTTCCGGCTTTGATGAGTGGCGAAAGCTCTAATGGTTTAACGGTTATAATTTCTCCATTGCAATCGCTGATGAAAGACCAAGTTGACAATCTTGAAAAAGTTGGAATTACAAAAGCGGTCACAATAAACGGATTACTTGATCCTATTGAAAGAGCTAAATCATACGAAAGAGTGGAAGAAGGCTCTGCATCCATTCTATACATTTCACCTGAATCGTTGCGCTCCCAAACTATTGAGAGACTAATATTAGGTAGGAAGATTGTTCGTTTTGTCATTGATGAAGCGCACTGCTTTTCGTCCTGGGGGCAGGATTTCAGAGTTGATTACTTATATATCGGTGATTTTATCAAGTCAATTCAGGAAAAGAAGAACCTGGAAGATGCAATTCCAGTTTCATGCTTCACCGCAACGGCCAAGCAGAAAGTTATAGAGGACATTAAGGATTACTTTAAAGAGAAACTTTCTCTTGAGCTTCAGCTTTTTACTTCTAAAGCGTCAAGAACGAACCTTCAATACAAGGTTTTTGAAAAGGGAGATGAAGAAGAAAAGTACCAGTCTGTAAGGGATTTAATTGAAGAAAAGAATTGCCCGACTATTATTTATGTTTCAAGAACACGAAAAGCAGATGCACTTGCCGAGAGATTGACCGAAGACGGGTTCATTGCAAAACCCTTCCATGGCAAGATGGATGTGAAAGAGAAAACCGCCAACCAGGACGCTTTCATAAAAGGTATGGTGCCAATAATGGTCGCTACCTCAGCATTTGGCATGGGAGTCGACAAGAAAGATATTGGTATGGTGATTCATTACGAAATTTCCGATTCGCTTGAAAACTATATCCAAGAAGCAGGTAGAGCGGGACGTGATGAAAATATTGTTGCCGATTGCTTCGTATTATTTAATGAGGAAGACCTCGGCAAGCATTTTATTCTTCTGAATCAAACCAAACTTTCGATTAAAGAGATTCAACAGATTTGGAAGGCCATAAAAGAGATTACAAGATTTCGTTCAACTGTTTCAAACTCGGCATTGGAAATCGCACGAAGGGCAGGTTGGGATGACAACGTGGTTGAGATTGAATCAAGAGTAACTACAGCCATTGCGGCATTGGAAGATGCTGGTTATTTGAGGCGAGGACAAAACATGCCAAGAGTTTTTGCTAATAGCATTCTTTCTAAAAATGCACAAGAAGCAATTGATAAAATAAATGCGTCGTCAAGGTTTGAGGGAGGCCAGAAAGAGAAGGGGATCCGAATAATAAGGAAACTTTTTTCAAGCAAAAGTAGAAAACAATTAAACAATGATAGTGTCGAATCGAGAATTGACTATATCAGCGATCACTTGGGAATTGTAAAAGAGGAGGTGATAAACATTGTGAATCTTCTTCGTGAGGAAAAGATTTTAGCTGACGCGAAAGATTTGACTGCTTTCATCAAAAAAGGAGATAACAAAAATCGTTCACTTAACATTGTCGAATCATTCTGCAAAATTGAAAACTTTTTACTTCCAGAATTTGATGACCAGGGAAAGACATTTCACATAAAGGAACTAAATGAGGAAGCGGAGGCAAACGGCTGTGCAGATGTAAACATAAACAAGATTAAAACCATCCTCAATTTTTGGTCTATTAAGAATTGGATCCAGAGACAGAATTTAGAACATTCTAAGAATCATGTTGTTGTTCTTTGCCTTCAACCCAAGGAAGTTCTCAAGGAAAAATTGGAGAAACGGCATGAATTGGCAAGGTTCATTATAGAGTTTCTATACGAGAAAACCAAAGATGAAGAGGAAAAAGAAGAGGTGCTTGTTCAGTTTTCAGTTCAAGAGTTGAAAGAAGAGTTTAAAAAGCGACCAAAGCTTTTTGAGATCCAGGCGTCTTTTGAAGATATCGAAGACACTCTTTTTTATCTTTCGAGAATTGATGCAATAAAAATAGAAGGAGGCTTTCTTGTTCTATATAATCGCCTATCTATTGAAAGACTTGAACAAAACAACAAGGTGGGATATAAGATAGATGATTATCAAAAACTACATCAGTTTTACGAAAGCAAGATTCAGCAAATTCATATTGTTGGAGAATATGCAAAGAGAATGATTAACGACTATAGAGATGCATTGCAGTTTGTGGAAGATTATTTCCAACTGAACTACACTTCATTTCTAAATAAATATTTCAAGGGTAGTCGGCAAAACGAAATAAAACGAAACATTACCCCAGCAAAATTTAGACAACTTTTTGGAGAGCTTTCTCCAACACAACTGAAAATAATCAGCGATAAAGAGTCAAAATATATTGTTGTAGCAGCCGGCCCCGGAAGCGGTAAGACAAAAGTTTTGGTTCACAAACTTGCTTCATTGCTTTTAATGGAAGATATAAAGCATGAACAATTGCTTATGGTCACCTTTTCTAGGGCAGCAGCAACGGAATTCAAAAAGCGTTTAATCCAACTTATTGGCAACGCAGCCAACTTCATTGAAATAAAGACATTTCATTCGTATTGTTTTGATCTCTTAGGGAAAGTTGGAAGTTTAGAGAAGTCTGATGCGATTTTGAAAAAAACTTTAGAGAAAATCAAGAATAAGGAAGTTGAAGCAAGCCGAATAACAAAGACTGTTTTGGTAATCGACGAGGCGCAGGACATGGACGAGGATGAGTTCAGTCTGATAAATGTTCTGATGGACCAGAATGAAGAAATGAGAGTGATTGCGGTTGGCGATGACGACCAGAATATTTTTGAATTCAGGGGAGCAAGCTCTAAGTATCTTGAAAGGTTTATACAGGTAAATAAAGCAGTCAAGTATGAGTTAGTTGAAAATTACAGGAGTAAGGGTAACATAGTCGAGTTCACAAATCAGTTTGTTCTACAGATTCGACACAGATTGAAGGATGCTCCGATTATGGCGAACCAATCCGATAATGGAAAAATAAAATTGATCCGCTATAGAAGTGCCAACCTCATTACTCCGCTTGTGCATGACATACTCGCGTCTGGACTTAGAGGAACTACTTGTGTCCTTGCAAAGACAAATGAGGAGGCATTACAAATCACAGGGCTCCTTTTGAAAAATGGAATGCGTGCAAAGGTGATTCAGACAAATGACGGATTCAATTTGTATAATCTCCTTGAAGTTAGATTCTTTTTAAGCCAACTTAATTTGGCAGACGATGTTTTCATTATTCGTGATGAAATTTGGGACAATGCGAAACGAGAGCTAATAAATAAATTTCGTAATAGTACTAAGTTGGAAGTTTGTATCAACATTATCAAAGATTTTGAAGCAACAAATCCAAAGAGGAAATACAAATCAGATCTGGAAAGTTTCATTCGCGAATCCAAGTTGGAAGATTTTTTCAACGAGAATGAAGAAACAATCTTCGTTTCAACAATTCATAAGGCAAAGGGAAAGGAGTTTGACAATGTTTTCCTATTGCTTGAAAACTTCAATTCTTCTACCGACGAAGCCAAACGACTTTTGTATGTAGGCATGACAAGAGCAAAGCAAAATCTGACATTGCATGTAAATTCAGGTTATTTTGACAATTTTTCAGTGGAAAATTTAGAGCGAATCGAAAATGGAGAGATACATTTGCCCCCAAATGAAATGGCCCTACACCTAACCTACAAAGATGTTTGGTTAGACTACTTCATGAACAAACAATCACTAATTTCCCAATTTATAAGCGGAGACGTTGTGACCTTGAACGGAAATGAATGCTTTAATTCCAAAGGACAATCAGTGCTAAAATTTTCACAGCAGTTTATTAAGCAGATCGAAAGGATCAAGGAGAAAAACTACGAATTGAAAAGAGCAAAAGTGAATTTCGTTGTTTACTGGCTGAAAGAAGGAACTGAACAGGAAGTAAAGATTATATTGCCAGAAATTTATTTTGAGAGGAGAAATCAAGACTTAATTGGCCGATAGCTACCAATATGTTGGGATGCGCGTTGCTATAGGGTTACGCGAATAATTAAACATCTTGTAAATGAATATTCATGAATTGTGAGAAGCTCAAGTTAGATTCGAAAATCAAATCGAGGGCGTCGAAGAAAAAAGAAAAGACCTATATGAGCTTCGCGAGTCGTTTGTAAAATATTTCAATCGAAAAAGAATTTCGTCGATGGCAATTGACGACTATGCCGCGGGAGTTAGTCGTCCTGAGAAAGGATTCAATTTTTGCTACACATTAGAAAGAAAGTTGGATGGCCTGGGTAGAATATCTGGTTCACCCGCACCAAAATTTGGTGTGTATTTTGGTAAAAGAGGGAAAAATTCGAGAGACGCTTATCAGTTTGTGAGGAAATTTGGTGACACATATCAAGAAGCATTTGAGGGAGTTCGTAGATCAATATTAGAATTATTGGACGCGGGAGAAAGCGAAAATATTGAGGCGATAGTGGCCAACATGATTTCTCCAATGGTGAAGGGAAAAATCCTTTCTACCTATTTTCCTTACAGATATTTAAACATCTTTTCTCCTGACCATCTAGACTACTACTTAATTCAACTTGATTTAGATACCATGAATTTAATGCGGGAGGATCCCGTTGTAAAGCGAGAGGCGCTAATTGAATTTAAGAATCAAGATCGTGTTATGAAACACTGGGCCGTTGATTTATTTGCATATTTTCTTTACACAGAATATCCTGGCAGGCCACCTAAGAAGGAAAATTCGTTCGGCGCTATTGGAGATCCATTGAGAAACTATAGAATTCCTGAGTTTCCAGGTAATCCAATTGCGGAATTTATTTCTTTAAATATATTACCTCCTTCAGAAGTTAAATTGGTAACCACAGATCGACCAAAGAACGAGACTGGCAAGGTCGATTTCGAAAATGAGTCGAGACGTCTAAGGAGACTTGGGGATAGAGGCGAAAAGGTGGTAATGGATTTAGAAATTAAAAGGCTCAATGACGCCGGTCGAAATGATTTAGCAAGAAAGGTGTTACGAGTTTCTTTGATTTCTGACTCATATGGATACGACATTCACTCATTTGAAATAGATGGGAAAGACAAATTCATTGAAGTAAAGGCAACTGCTTCCAAGGCTGGTTCGGCAAATTTTTATCTTTCTTCTAACGAGTTAAATCAAGCAAAAAGATTTGAGAATTATATTCTTTACATGGTTTTTGAAATCGAGTCCAAGTCGCCTAAAGTGTGGCCCATAGGAAATCCCTTCAATCCTGAGAATACAAACGCAGTGATGACGCCGACCAACTTCAGAATAACAATCAAGGCAGAGGCAACTTAGGTTTAATCTAATGATGGCTTTTTTATTGCATAACTCCTAAAGCGTTTGAATCTGAAAAAGGTCATTCTGTACGCAGAGACTTGACTGGATTGACCAACGCGGCCCTCATTGATTGGATCCCTAACCCGATTAAGATTTAGCGATCTGACCATTTCTCAAATTGCCGATGAAATGAGTTTTACAGATGAAAGTCACCTTAATAAGAGATTTAAAAGTGTCTTTGGGAAAAAGTTGGATATTTTATGAGTGTAAGAGGTAAGTATCTGCGGCGTCTTTTTCTTGCGCTGGCTTTTAGAGCGCAGACTAATGGTCCCCCTCTAAGAGAATAAGCAAATTAGATTTGTATGATAATTTCAACGTGTAGCTCCTGACGCCTATGTGTATCCCGGCGTTGAAATCTCATTAGCAATGAAGGACTGAATCGTATTTTTGATACATAAACCAGGAATTATCGTATGGAAAAAGTAAAAACCAAACGATTAGGTTCTTTCAACATTTGGAGAAAAGGAATCTATTTCGTTTTATCCTTTTTAGTTGCGCTGTTGTTAACCTACTTAATAAAGGCTCCAGGTTTCACTGATTCACAGAATTATGTTTTGTTCCTGTTGTTCTTTGCCATCGGCTTATGGCTGACGGAAGCGATTCCGCCATTTGCCGTGGCCTTGTTCATTATGGCTTACCTGATTGTAACTCTTGGCGACCAAAGATTCAATTCAGAACCACAGAGCGTAGCTAAATATGTCCAGACTTTTTCAAACAGCATCATCTGGTTAATTCTATCCGGATTTTTTTTAGCAGAGGCGATGACCAAAACAGGTATCGACACGGATTTTTTCAGGTTCTCACTCCGGCTTTCCGGTCACGAGCCCAAGAAAATCCTTCTTGGGATCATGATCACAACTATGGTTGCTTCCTTCGTCCTGTCAAACACAGCAGCAACAACTATGGTTATTGCAGCCGTGATGCCATTGCTCAGGTCACAGGGAAAGAGTCGCTTCGCCAGAGCGCTGCTGTCAGGAATTCCACTTGCGGCGGCAATGGGTGGGATGGGTACTATAATTGCGACTCCGCCTAACGCAATAGCTGTGGGTGAGCTGGAAAACATAGGGATCAAGATAGATTTTCTAACATGGATGAAAATTGGTATGCCTCTTGCCATCCTGTTAACATTCAGTTGCTGGTTCTTTTTGTCAAAACTTTATATCAAGGAAAGTTTCCCTGTCAGCATTGAATTACCCGCGCAAAAAGAACATCAGGGCAAGAGGGAAAAAATTCGAAGACTTATTGTCCTAGTGGTGTTGATAGTAACAGTTTTGTTGTGGCTCACTACCTCTCTGCATCACTTCTCAATTTTTGCTGTATCAATAGTGCCCATCGTTTCTCTCACTATGACAGGCATTTTAAAAGCTGAAGATATTCGGGCTCTGCCCTGGGACTCGCTGTTATTAGTAGCAGGGGGTTTGTCATTGGGACTCGCATTACAGGAAACGCAGCTTCTTGAACATTTCACCAGGAATTTCAAGGAGACGACGTTGGGTCCAGTACTGCTTTACTTTGTTTTTGCATACCTGACGACCATATTCGGTAATTTCATGAGCAATACTGCTACAGCGACTATACTGATTCCCCTGGGTATCTCCCTAATGCCTGATCACGCTAAGTACATAGCCCTTATTGTTGGTTTCGCGTCTTCCACCGGTTTACTACTCCCTGTATCGACACCTCCTAACGCCGTCGCCTATAGCACGGGATTGATGGATCAAAGAGACTTTCTGAAAGGGGGACTGCTGGTAGGTATACTCGCGCCGCCACTCATAGTTTTGCTTGTTCTGCTGCTTTTGTAAAATTTGGCTTAACAAATGTTCATCATCCCCTAGTTTAATACCAGTTTTTTGTCCTTTGGATATTTCACTTTGTAACTGATATCTACTTTTTTTTCCTGGGCTGGTTGTAAAGCGATTGCCCAGGTCGCAATACCTGTTTCTTTCTGGACGTTGGCTTCCTTTGCTTTTGCATCTTCTACACTGATCTCCGTGGTGGTGGAAACGGGAATTTGATCGAGAATCATAATATTCAATGGCACACGCTTCGCATTTCGAATGCTGATCTCATATTGCCTCGAATCGGACCGGTTGCTTCCAATTAATTTCTTTGAACTGTAATCTTTTACAAGTTTGCGTGAAATGTTTATCCCGTAAGGGACGCGGGGAAAGCCTCCAAATTCTAAAATTTCAACTTTTTTAATAAAAAGTTTGAAATTATAAAAATACCGCTATATTTGAATTTGACTTATGAAACCCACTACGAAGGACTCTAGTAAAAAAGAACAGGTCAAAGAAAAGATAGGCAGGGTGGCTATGAAATGTTTTGCGAAGTACGGGCTCGACAAAACAACATTGGACGACATCGCAAAAGAAGTAGGATTGAACAAGGCTTCCTTGTACTATTACTATAAGAACAAAGAGGATATATTCCTTGAGGTGGCTATCAGAGAAGGACAGGATTTTTTGGGAACACTTCAGGCGCATGTTCTTGAGAAAAAAGGAACAAAGGCAAGAGTTATTTTTTATTTGGTGGAGCGAATCAACTATTACAAAAATATCCTGAACATGAATCGGGTCTCTGCGGAAACACTGAACAGAATGCTTCCCAGATTTTTTGAACTATTTGATGCGATCACTAAACAGGAGGTGGAATTTGTTTCCAAGATCATTCTTGAAGGAGTAAAGACAAAAGAGTTGAAACAAGTTAATCATCAAAGACTGGCCTCTTCACTTATCACTATGAATGATGCGTTGAAGCATCACGCAGAACACAAAGCAATTTTGAAGAATCAGGATGAGATCGACTATAGCCAGATAACAGAGGAAATGAAGCTTCTCGTCTGTCTGATCTTTAAAGGTCTGATTAAATAGCAATGTATTATTGAATCAAATGTCCGTATCCGTTTTAACTGTTAAGGACCTGATGGAAATGCGCCATGCCGTTGAAAGCGGGCGCACGCTATCAATCGAATTCAGGAAACACTTATTGATTTCTTTGAGAGATGCGATTCTTGAGTATGAAGAGGAGATTTACGTAGCTCTGCACAAAGATTTGAGAAAAAGCAGGGAAGAAGCATATGCTACTGAAATCGGCCAGCTGCTTACGGAAATAAGGATTGCACTCAAGAATATTCGCAAGTGGTCCAGCCCTCAACCCGCGAAAACTAACCTGCTCAATTTCCCATCATCTTCGAAAATCATTCATGATCCGCTCGGTGTTGTACTTATCATTGCGCCCTGGAACTATCCTTTCTTATTATCACTCAGGCCTCTGATCGGTGCCATTGCCGGAGGGAACACTATTGTGCTCAAACCTTCAGAACTGGCTCCTTCGAGCTCCACGCTTCTGGAAAGAATGATAAGGGAAACTTTTCCGAAGAAGTATGTATCCATCGTTTGTGGTGACGGCAAAAAGACGGTTCAAACCATGATGGAAATTTTCAGGTTTGATCATATCTTTTATACAGGCAGCTCCGTGGTGGGAAAGCTCATTTATCAGCTTGCTGCCCAGGAACTGATTCCAGTTACACTCGAACTTGGGGGGAAAAGCCCCGCCATTGTTGAAAAAGATGCTTCCATTTCAACTGCAGCAAAAAGAATTGCATTGGGCAAGTTCATTAATGCCGGTCAGACCTGCGTAGCACCGGACTATCTGCTGGTGCACCGTTCAATCAAGAATGAATTCCTTCAAAAATTAGAGCAATGCATAAAGAACTTTTATGGAGATAATCCTCAGCAAAGCGAGAGCTATGGCAGGATCATCAATGAAAGGAATTTTGACAGGTTGATGAGATGCCTGGATGGAGTCAAAATACTTTTTGGAGGCGATCACGACAGAAAGAACCTCTTTTTTTCACCCACAGTGGTTGAAGTTGTACAACCGAACGCTCCGGTTATACGTGAAGAGATTTTCGGTCCCATCCTGCCTCTTTTCACTTTTGAAAATATAGACGAAGCATTGGAATTGATTGCAACCAATCCTTCACCACTGGCATTTTATCTTTTTACCGAAAATGCTGAGCAGGAAAAGTCCTGGATCAAGCGTGTACGTTTTGGCGGAGGCTGTATAAATAATACTATATGGCAATTGAGCAATCATCATTTGCCATTCGGTGGAATAGGGAATAGCGGGATTGGAGCATATCACGGTGAACAGTCTTTCGACAGATTTACCCATGCCAAACCAATCATGAAAACACCAACGTGGTTTGATCCTGCAATCAAGTATCCGCCCTTTGATGGAAAGTTGAAATGGTTCAAGAGGATGATCAGATGACTAAACCTTTAGGAATAATTCTCATACAGAGAGAGCGATTCCAATATCCTTGAATATCAGTTTTGACTGATGATTTGTTAACCGTAAAACGATCGATTTGTAATGAGAAAGATTTCACTAATTCTGCTGCTTTCGGGTTTGCTTTGCCCTGGAATCAACTATGCACAGACAGTCATTAAAGGAGTTATTCGCAACAGTGTAACCAAAGAGGCCGTTCCAGCCGTGTCCATCGCCATCAAAGGAATGACAAATGGTGATTTTACTGATGACAGGGGAAGATTTCATCTCAAGAGTTCTCGCCAGCTTCCACTAATCTTAACCGTAAGTTCCATTGGATTTGAGACGAAGGAGGTAAGCGTCGAGAGTGTCAATTCTTCACTTGAAATATCTCTGACACCAACTGTAAGTGTTGGACAGGAAGTGGTTGTATCTGCAAGCAGAAGCGCACAGAGAAAATTATCGTCGCCTGTCACCATTGAACAGATAAGCAACAAGGATATCATTCGCTCACCCCAAATGAATTATTATGATATGGTTCAAGGCCTGAAAGGTGTGGATGTAACGGTTTCAAGTCTCGGATTTACTTCCATAACAACCAGGGGTTTCAACACCAGTGGAAATACAAATTTTACTCAGATAGTTGACGGGATGGATAACCAGGCTCCAGGACTGAATTTTCCGCTTGGGGCCGCCATTGGACTGAACCAGTTAGATGTTGATAACATTGAAATTCTTTCTGGCGCATCGTCGGCACTTTATGGTTCAAGAGGTCTCAATGGTACAATGGTCATGACAGGAAAAGACCCATTCAAATACCAGGGCCTAAGCTTTCAAATCACGCAAGGTGTGAATCATGTAAGAACCTCCGGAAGCAATGATCCTGTCGGACCTTCACCTTATTACGATTGGTCCTTGAGATGGGCGAAGAAAATAAGTGACAAACTTGCCTTCAAGGTCAATGTTCAATATACGCAGGCAAAAGACTGGGTGGCGACAGACTCCACCAACAAAAATGGACCGGGTTCAAAATATACAGATCCGAATTATAATGGCGTCAATTATTATGGCGGTGCAACTTCAGTAGACATCAATCCCTTCCTCGAAGCCGCAATGGCAGGTGACCCTTCTCTTTCACCAATCGTCGGTCCTATTGTTGGTAAGGGCCCCAACTATGTTTCCCGCACCGGATATCCCGAGTACGGATATCTTGACAACAACGCGAAACTTCTGAAAACGAACGCAGAATTAAGATATAAGATCAAACCAAATCTTGAACTGATCATGTCGGGATCATTCGGCACAGGAAGTGTTGTGTATACCAATGATACGAGGTACCAGCTGAAGAATTTTAAAGTGGGACAATACCGTGCAGAACTCAAGTCGGATAATTGGTTTTTCAGAGCTTATACTACACAGGAGAATTCAGGCAACACGCTCGTAGCAGGTCCCACCGCTCAATTGATTAATGAAGCCTGGTTACCCAGTTTCGATCCCAACACGGGCGATGGATGGTATCCGAGATATTCGGCCGCCCTGATCGGAGCCATGGCTCAGGGATCAGATCCTGGTTCGGCAGCGTGGTTAGCCAGGCAGCAGGCGGATCAGGGTATGCCAGCTCTTGGCTCAGCATTGTTCAATCATCTGAAGGATAGTATTTCTTCCAAACCCATTACCAGCGGTGGCACACTTTTCGAAGATCGCAGCAAGCTATACAATGCAGAATTCCAATATAATTTTTCTCACCTGGTCCATTTTGTAGACATAATAGCGGGCGTAAATTGGCGTCTGTATCATCTAAATTCCAAAGGAACTCTTTTCCCCGATGATAACGCACCGATTGATGTTTACGAATACAGTGCTTATGTTCAATTCGCTAAAAAATTAATTGACAAAAAGCTTACCCTGAGTGCTTCTTTCAGGGAAGACAAGAACACTCTTTTTGAACAACCCAAACTGACCAGCCGCCTGTCGGCCGTTTATGAAGTAGCGAAGAACAATTACCTGCGATTCTCTTATCAAAATGCCTACAGCTTTCCGAGCAATATTCAATCCCTTCAGAATACCCTCAATGGATATAACAGTTATTCTTCGGGTGGAGCTAAACGTTTGTTAGATGGCCATTACCATTTTGACCAATACGCACCTTACACGCTTTCGAGCGTGGAGACATATCAGCAGACCAATGATCCAAACAGCTTGCAAAGATTTATCTACAACGATATCAAGCCCCAATCTGTTAACGCTTTTGAATTGGGATATTCTGCCCTTATTGCTAATAGATTGTTGATTGATGTTCTTGGTTACTATTCAACCTGGCAGAATTTCATTGGATATACAGACGTCGCCAATACGCCGGGTACCAATGATCCCAACGCATTTAAGGATCACAGCACGTATGTTCAATACAATATCGCCTTCAATGGAGGACAAACAGTTAATACCTATGGATACGCGGCGAGTGCCAGTCTTGATCTGCACAAAAACTTTCTAATCAAGGCAAATTATTATTCTGATTTCTTGCAAAACAGAAATAACAGCCAAATCAATAACTTTAATACACCCAAGTATCACATTAATGCTGAATTTTCCAACACCGGATTTGGTAAGGGCCAGCGTTGGTCATTCAGCACGGCATTGCGATACAAGCCAGCCTATTATTATGTGGTTTCAGGAGGACTGGCAAGCGGAAACGTTCCCGCGTCTGTTGTCTTGGATGCCCAGATCAGCTATAAAGTACCTTCTATACATTCCTCCTTTAAACTTGGATCAACCAACCTCACGAATAAATATTATTCAACAGGCGTAGCTAATCCAAATATTGGGGGAGTCTATTACGTCACCTATGCTTACAATGTTTTCTAGAATCATCGCATATATGTAGCCGTTTGACAAATACGGTTCAAAAAAAATTGGATCCATCATTTGCAGAAGAAAAATGAAATAAAAATGAAAGTAAAAAAAGTGATGATGCAGGGCATTCCCTCCATTGTATTTGTGGCTTGCCTGTATTTATTAGCATGCAATAATTCCCGGGATACTGCTCCTGATTATAAGACGACTCTTGAATTTGGACCCGGACAGGAAAATAAAATCATAGAGGCTTTTTTGACCCTTAAAGACAGTTCGGAAATTCATATTAAAGAAGGCCTGTATAAGATCGAGAATTTAAGCCTCGCCCAACTTAAACATATTCTGATCCGTGGAGATGGTCCGGGCAAGACTGTCATCGATTTCTCCGGGCAAACTCAAGGTGGAGAAGGAATACGCGTTACCGATGCCACGGATTTTCGGATTGAAGACATGACCATTCGCGATTCAAAAGGAGACTTGCTTAAAATAAATAAAAGTCAGCATGTAACAGTTAAAAATCTTCATGCCATTTGGCAAAAGGCTGACTCTACCAGTGGAGGATATGCGATTTACCCGGTTTTGTGCAAAAATGTACTTATTGACAGTTGTTATGCAGAAGGCTCTTCCGATGCTGGGATTTATGTTGGTCAGACTGACACTGCTGTCGTCCGCAATTGCAAAGCTTCCAGGAATGTCGCGGGTTGCGAAATTGAGAATACAAGTCATGCTGAAGTTCTTAACAACGAATTCTTTGGAAACACAGCCGGCTTTTTAGTTTTTGATTTACCTGGCTTGTCCAAACGAGGGGGCTTTGTGAAGGCTCATGATAATCAGATCCACGACAATAACATTAAGAATTTCGCGAAAGCGGGGAGCTTTGGCACGTACTGGGGCGTGGGGAACGCTTCTCCGGGAAGCGGAGTAATTGTCCTGGCTGCTTCCAATGTGGAGATCTACAACAATCAAATCCTCAACAACAATTCCAGTGCTATTGAGCTTGCCTCAGGATTTGCAGTGGATGACAAGGCAGCGGAGAAAATTAATGAGAATTATTTCCCGATTTCTAAGAATATCTCCATTCATGATAACACGATGACAATGGGTAACAGCTTTCCCGAGCCTGCCTATGCGCATCATATTGGAAAAATGCTTGTTGCCATTGAGCAAAAGCTCAATGCCAGCGACAAGAACAGGAAGGACAAGAGAATTCCATTTATAATGTATGATGGTATCAGTTCGAATATTCTCAACAAGGGTTCACAATCGAATCCAGATTCGCTTTGTATCCGCCAGCAGGGGGATAATCTTTTCGTCAATGCCGATTTCCTTCAAATATCCAATCCTGCCAAGTGGAATCCGACCACAGATTGGAAAGCCTATGGATGCAATTAAAGTGAGCTTAATTGAATGAAAGGCTGTGGTGAATTAATGAATGGTGAAGTTTTAAAAATTAACGTGAAATGAGAAGAAGAGTAATGGTGGCAGGAACCTTGATCGGGGTGACGAGCGCCTGCATGATGGGAATTCAAAGTTGTAGAAACAGTTCGGAATCTGAAGTGAAAGAAAAAAATTCGAAAGAGTTTGTATTCAAAGAAAAGCTGTCTGAATATGGATTCTTCACCGGCGATCTCAAAGATCTTCATCCGGCCAAGGGAGTAGCCAGATATGAATTGGCAACACCTCTTTTTACTGACTATGTATTGAAGGATCGATTTATCGTGCTTCCAACAGCACAGAAAATCAGGTACACTGCCAGTGGCCCGCTTGATTTCCCTGATTCAACAATCATAATTAAAAATTTTGCATATAGAAGTAAGGACAATCAGAAAATCATGATTGAAACCAGGTTGCTTGTAAAAGATGCAGAGAAAAAATCGTGGTTGGTCATGGACTACCTGTGGGACAGCACGCAAACTGATGCACAAAAGCATATCACCGGTGCTAAGATTCCAATAAATCTGTTGGACGGCGCTGGGAACAATATTTCCACCGTTTACCAGGTTCCAAACACCAACGATTGCAAGCGATGTCATTATTCAAATGGGACCCTGACTCCAATCGGGCCAAAAGCACGCAATCTAAATTACGTGCTCATAGGTCACCAGGAAAGTCAACTCACTGAATGGGAAAAACAGGGTATGATCTCCGGTATGCCTCCGATTGAACAAGTGGAGAAATTGCCTGATTGGAAGGACAGTGTCCATTTCGATCTTTCCCAGCGTGCAAGAGCTTATCTCGATGTAAACTGCGCACACTGTCATACTCAAGGTGGCGACGCTATGAATACGGGCTTGTTCCTTGAATACCACCAGAAAGATCCTTTTCACATAGGTGTCATGAAAGAGCCTGTTTCAGCAGGGGGCGGAGCAGGAGGAATGAATTATGACATCATACCGGGGGATGCCAATCATTCTATCCTGGCTTATCGCATGAACAGCACAGAGGCGGGAACCGCCATGCCAGAATTAGCAAGAACAGTTATCCATAAAGAGGGAGTTGCCCTGATTACAAAATGGATCAATGAAATGAAGGGTAAACATTAACCGGGAAATAAGTTGATAGAATAACCACCAAGTAATATGAATGTTTTTTTTAATTATTGGGAACATATTTCCAGTGGACAAAGGGTTCTCATCCTGATGGTGGGCATGATATTGTTCTGGTTGGTGGAAGGATATTATCCTCTTTTTTCTTTTTCATTTAACAGGTATAAACATGCTGGTGTAAACTTTGTTTTTCTTACCTGCACTCTCTTGCTGAATGTTATTTTTGGATTCAGCACTATTAAAATATCCGGATGGATCGAGCAACATCATGTTGGCATTTTATACCTGCTTAAGCTACCAGGCTGGATTAACCTGATTCTTGCAGTTTTTCTTTTAGATTTTTTCGGGCAGTACCTTCCGCACTTCATGATGCACAAGGTTAAATGGATGTGGAAATTTCACATGGTTCATCACAGCGATACAAAGGTGGATGTAACGACCGGAACCAGGCATCACCCGGGGGAATGGATATTTCGTGAGTTCTCCACTATAGTTGGCATACTCATTCTGGGAATACCGATAGCTTACTATTTTTTGTACAGGAGTCTGGCAGGTTTTTTTACTCATTTCAATCATGCTAATATTCGTATTCCGTTCTTTCTCGATAAACCCATCAGCTGGATTTTTGTATCACCTAACATGCATAAAGCGCATCATCATTTTAAAAGGCCTTTAACGGATACCAATTACAGCAATATATTTTCGATCTGGGATCGCATTTTTGGAACATTCGCTTACGAGGATCCTAAGAATCTTACTTTTGGACTGGACGTGTTGGAAGGAAAGAGTGATGAAGATATTGCTTACCAGTTCAAGATTCCGTTTGATAAGACGATTAAGACGGACTATTGAAACGCCAGCCGCTTACAGAGATTCTCAATGTCATTGTTTCTGGCGATCTGACTTATCCATGGCGCGGGGATATTTTCAAATCCGTGCAACAAGCCTGCGAGCCCGCCGGTAACGCAACCTAAGGTATCTGTATCTTCTCCAAGGTTGACTGCCTTTAATGTGGCATCAGCATAGTTGCTGGTATTCAACAGACACCACAATGAAGCTTCCAGCGTATGGATGACGTATTCGTCTGAATGTATACGAGTTTCTCTTTCTTTTTGAATATTTCCTTTCAGAATTCTGTCGAATAATTCTATTTCGGATTTGTCAAACCTTTTTTCATTTACAAATTCGTTTACGCAGTTTTGCATTTTTTGGTATGCCTCGATGCTATTTAATCCTTCCAGCAGATGCTTGGCAAAATCGATAAAAATGAAACAAGACAATACAGATCGAACATGAGCATGAGTGATAGACGACACTTCTCTAACCCTATCATAAGTTTCATTGTGCGGCAGGTCCTTGACATAGAAAACTAAAGGCAGAATACGCATAAGGGATCCATTGCCATTGTCACCTTCTGTCGTGCCGCCCGATCTTTCCGGGGAAATTCCTGAAATCAACTTCTCAATGGCATATTGTGTTGCAATTCCAAGATCAAACCTGTTATTGTTGGCTGACCAAAAGCCGTTCAATTTCCATTGGACAAAATAAAATGCGATTTCCTTCAAATCATAGCCATGCGTAAGACTTTCCGCGAGGCAAAATGCAAGGCTACTGTCATCGCTCCATATTCCCGGAGGTTGATTCCATGTGCCGTGGCCTATCATATTTTCAACGGGATTGGCTTTCAGATAGTCCCGTGTTCTGAATTCTACGGGAACACCTAAAGCGTCACCCACAGCAAGGCCAAATAATGCAGATTTGATTTTTTCAAGCATCATTTAAATTCTAACAGTTTTTAAAATCAGCTTCGTGTCAAAATATGAATTATTTTTTGTTTATATATTTCAGCTCTGTCCGATCTATTAAGTTTTTCACAGCAGTACTTTTTAGGTGAGCCAAAGTGCTTTCTCAGTCTTCTTTAACCTATTTTAAGAGATCGCCACTTTTGAAGTAAGCGAAAGCAAATCAGAATTTATCAGCCGCTTTTTCGCGTAGAGAAATATCTTTTGCGATTCTTTTTGCATCTAAAGAAATTTCGCGGATCTGCCCCCGTGGACTAATCCAAAATCCGCAGAAATAGAGGCCGTCCTTGCCAAAGAAATTCTGTTGCGATGTGGGTAATTTTAAATCATCAAATCGGGATTTATCAACCTCTAGGATGTCAGCATAATTTCGGTCGTATCCAATGGCGGCAATGATGGCATCGAATTCCTCCTGGTGTCCATTTTCAAAGACTACTGATCGGCCTGCAATTTTCTTTATGCCTCCCAGCACCCTTATATGCCCCTGACGTATATACGAAATTACGCCTATATCAAGGACAGGAACAGTTTCTTCGCGGCGAATCTGTTCAAAAGCGCCGTATGGTTTTTTCTTGAGCCCCCATTTCTCAATATTTCCAAATGTCAATTTCATAATAGGAGCACTGAGGGTATCTCCAAGTCGGGGTGGAAGGCGGCTAAGAAACATACTGACTTCCAGAATTGGAATGCCCATGAGGTCACGGGGAATGATATTGACTGGAGAACGAACGGACATGAAGGCATTTGCTCCATGCTCACTCAAGTCGATGGCAATTTCACAAGCAGAATTGCCGAAACCGACAACCAAAACTCTTTTATCCTTGAAGTCCTGGCCAGACTTGTACACCTGGCTATGAATGAGATCGCCAGGAAAGGTTTCGATACCTTCAAATTGGATGAGCCTGGGTTTGCAGAACGGCCCTGTTGCAATGACAACATATTTGGATTTGAAAATTCCATTATTGGTTTCAGTGATCCAATATTCGCTTTGCCTTTTTATCGTCTTTGCTTCTGTTTTGAAGATAGGCTGGAGGCCAAATTCCTTCTGATATCCTTCCAAATAATCAACCACCTGTTGACGGCTTGGATAACGAGGTATAGATTTATCGAATTTTTTAAAAGGAAGACTTGAAATTCTTTTGTTTGTGTGCAAGTGCAATCGGTTGTAATGATGGCGCCAGGGTGAAGCAATGTTATCTTCCTTTTCGATGACGGTTGGATGGAGACCTTGCTTTTTCAGTGATGCTGCGACTGCCAGGCCCGAGATGCTGGAACCAACGATAAGGATAGCTGTTTCTGTCATGGGGGTTAATCAAGTTTAAAAAGGGAAATCAGGTTCCCGGAAAGATTTTTTCACTGGTAGAAATTACGGTGATACTAGTGATCTATCCTTAAGTGTAGAACACAGTCATTCAATTCCTAAAGTTCCTTAGCCAAGCCGCTATTATTGTTTAGCATGAGTGTTCATCATGGACCAGTGTGCATTTCTCAATTTCCATTTTCCTTCTCGCCAATGAGCCAGCCCTGAAAAATAACCATCTTCTGAATCCTTTATTCCACCAGCATTAGTTTTGTCCTCATGGTAAGTTGCCGCAACAGAGGCGAAATTTCTATCAATCACATCAACTCGAATATTTTTCCAACGCAAGTCAATTTTGTCAATCAGCTTGACAAGTTTGTTATTCACAAATACTTTGGCTGAGTCATAATTTGGAAAAACTAGAATCCCTTCCGATGCCATATAGAAATCATCCGAATTTTCGAAATATTGCAGCCACGTATGCGGGCCATTTTGCGTCACCTCACGAGAGACAGATTCCATGAAGGCACGTACACTATCCTCTACTCCTGGAAAGGAATTGGTTTCGGAAACAGTGGAAGATTGGGTGCATCCCAGGGCAAACATCGTCAGGATTAGCAACGTGAATGACTTTATCATGATTGCACTTTGAGAATACTGCAAGCATAGGGAACTAGGATTTGACAATATCAACAAGCCGGAACAGCTGATTATTGTAGACTAAGGTTCCTTTCAAATGATTGCCCTCTCTGACAAATTTCCATACCCCATTCGTTGCGGGTACGGATTCAATTGCATTCATTTTTTCATCGTAATGAAATTGAATAGTTCCCATTTCCAGTTCATTACCATTGACAATCTTGTTTGCCTTTAATTCAAGAATCAGATTTTTATCAGTAGTTGAAATATAGAATACCACTGATTCGTCATGACAGGCAGATCCTTTTACCTGGCATATAGATTTTCCTCTCCATATTCCACGAAATAAACTATCAGATTTGATTTGTTGTTGAGATTGTTGGCCTTTGGCATGAAAAGAGAGAGAAAAAAGAGTGAGGCAAATACAAATTTGCCAACATCTCCTCACCTTTTGATAAAATTTCGGCTTTGGTTCCCGAAACTTGAAGGCATTTCTCATATCACGTAATTTATTGCAAAAAGTTTGCAATAAATCGAATTCGCTATTCAATTATTCAATCCAGGTTCGTTTTGCCTTGACTAATTCCCATTTTCCATTGGTCTTGTGCATGAATGCATAACCTCCTTCATAGATCATCCGGTAATCAATCAGGGCATTTTGAAGATCCCTATCAATTAAAATTCTTGTGGCATAAGGATAGGAATAAAGTTGCCAATACCCTCCCCAGTGTCCGTACCAGATTTTAACAAATTTGGAGAGAAACTTCATCCGCTTTTCGGATTCTCCTTTTGCCCTGGCAGGCGACATAATACTTCCCGTTCCCAAATTAGAATACTTGTTCCCCAAAAATTTATTCAGCAAAGAATCATATTGACCCGTTAAGAACACGCACTTTGCCTCAGTAAAGGAAAGTCGTGGACGGAAATGAACCAGTGAATCACAATTGCCCTTGGTTCGGTTATTCAGGACGGCATTATTAAGAATTGCCTTGTCATCCTGAAATAAGTTGGCAATGCTGTCCACAAGAGTATATTCGATTTTATCCTGCAGAATCAGATATTTTGCGTTTTTGTAAATTTCATTTCCGAATGCTGAACCCCCATCCCTGGGAATATCTTTTGGATCATAAAATGCCTGGAAGATTTCGTAAATATTTTTTTCGGTGTCATTCAATTCAAGGAATTCTGCGTTGCTCACTGCCCTTGTTTCAGAAGCCCAATTTTCGAAGAACAACTGTAATGTTTCCAGTGATTTGCTATTGTAAGAATTAAAAAGCAGGCTGTCGCTCTGACCTTGGGTTGCCATGTTGAAAAGAAGAGTGATACATAAAAAAGGTATTTTCATGGCGGGGTCTTTGGATAGGGATGCACCCAAGATTTGATTTGCACAATTTCTCTGATCAGCCTAGAGATATCAGCAGGCTTTAAGCACTCCAAAAAGGGCTAATTCGGGGGCGAAGGCCTTAAATGGGCATGTGAACTATGCTTATCAAGCGCCATTCCGTGCGTCTTAGCGACCTGGAAATCGCTACCGGATTTTAGGAAATTTTGCTTTAAGGTCAGTCATTTGATTAAACTTCTAGCTTTGTTAAAAAGAGTCTTATGACGGATCAGCCCCTGGTTCAATTTTTTACGCAAACAAATTTGGTTTCATTTCAAAAGGCGCAGGAAATAGCATCTGCGTTTTCCCACAAAGAATTAAGAAAAAATGAGTTTCTTTTGAAAGAAGGCAAAATCTCCAACCAATATTTTTTTCTTGAGCATGGATTTATGAGAGCTTTTGCCTTTGATACGGAAGGCAACGACGTAACAACAAATTTCTTTTCAGATAAGCAGGTCGTGCTCGAAGTGTCATCGTTTTTTAATCGGACTCATTCAAAAGAAAATATTCAGGCTATTGACGACTGCACTGGTTGGTTTATCACCTATGAACAATTGAATGACCTCTTTCACAGCCTTCCTGAATTCAGAGAATTCGGAAGACATATTCTTGTTACGGTTCTTTCTGCTCTTAAATCGAGAATGTTGTCGATGATCACTGAAACGGCAGAACAACGATACGACGCTTTATTAAAATCTAATCCAGAAGTTTTTCAGCATGCACAGTTAAGGCATATCGCTTCCTATTTGGGAATCACCGACACTTCGCTGAGTAGAATCCGTAAGGAATATGCAAAAAAGTAAACCCGATCATTTTCTTGTCATTTGGTAAGAAGAAAGATTGATTATTCGCATTTCTTTGTATTCTCTTTTCTCGTCAAATCTTTTGATCATTAAACTTTATCACGATGAAAATCAGTTTTTCAACGCCGGGAATTCTATGGCTCCTACTGTCGGTCGCATGTGTGGCAGTTTTATTTTTTGGATTGAACCTTGTTCTTGGAAGAACTGGATGGCCAAAGAATCGTCGCAATAAGATTTTGGCAATTGTGACGATTGCAATTGTTGCATGGATCATTTTACTGGCAAATCTTTCTGCCATAGGATTCTTTTCAGATTTTAGCAAAATTCCTCCCAGACCGGTTTTTTTAATACTCATCCCTTTTCCAATTGTACTCGGATTTGCCCTGTCGAAAGCCGGAGGTCAAATTCTAAAACACACGCCTCCCCACTGGTTGGTGTTGATGCAATCGTTCCGAATCCTCGTCGAAATATTGATCTGGATCGGATTTTTAAGAAAACTTCTGCCCGTCCAGATGACATTTGAAGGAGGCAATTTGGATATATTGACTGGTCTTTTGGCCATCCCGGTTGGATATTTTTTATGGAAGAAACCCGGACTGTTCCCTAAAATGGCTTATGCATTCAATATTATTGGTTCAGTTTTCCTAATCAATGTCTTGATCATAGCGGTACTTTCTATGCCTTCACCCATTCGGTATTTTATGAATGAACCTTCCATCCGTATTGTTGGAGAGTTCCCTTTTGTTTTGTTGCCAGGTGTGATGGTTCCTATCGCATATTCCTTGCATATTTTATCTTTTCGACAATCTTTTCTGTGGAGTCGAACTCGCAGACAATTCATTACAAACATCAGCCAGACCAAAACGGTCTCTTGAAATTCTTTCTCCCCAACCATAAAAACATTACAGCCAGCAAGGAGCAAATAATTGCGGACTGTAAAGAATTTCCGGGACCAGCGCTGCCACCTGTTAGCCATGCCGGCCCGCCGATGCTGCTGCTTAAAAGGACTTTGTCTACAGAAATGCCAGGATTTATTCCTCCAAAAATAGCTGGCTCAGCAAAATCCCATGCGAAATGAAAAAAGATTGGAAGCCACAGGCTTCTTGAATAAATGAAAAGTGCACTTGTCAGCCACCCGGCTTGTGCAATAGTGGCCCATACGGAAATAAAGCTAGCTCCTTTTCCAGATGCGTGGATGATGCCAAACAAGAGTGATATAATTATCAAAGAAATAAAGGTGCCAAGGCTATTTTCGATCAATCGGAAAAATATTCCTCTCAAGGCGAGTTCTGCCATGAATCCCGCTACGATTGAAGTAATAAAGCCCGGGATTAAAAATGCAGCAGGGTTCACGCCAAGGACTTCGTACAGGCCTCGCAGATAGATTACAAAGATGTTGAACGATTGGATCAAGAAGCCGAGAAAAAGTCCCGTAAGCGATAATGAGATGAAATTTGATTCGCTTAATTCAGTCACGCTGCGCTTTTCATATCTGTTGAACAGGAAAATATATCCGGCCAACGAAAGTGAAATTTGAATGGTAGCTACCAAAAGATCATTTATAGCTCCGAACCCCGAAGTAGCAATCGGCAGCCATTTCCTGATGGTTTCGCCAATCAAACCCGAAGTAAAAATAATCGCAAGGCCTGCAGCGATTTTTGTGAGTGGAAAGTTGATTATCTTCTTTATCGTCGGCTTTTGCATAATAAAGATGGAACTAACTCTCTTTTATTTTTCGCATGGTGATTGAATGGCCGCGGTCAATAATATGTGTATTTGATGACTCCTCCATATGGTGTCCCGGGTTCCATGTCCGATTCAATTATTTTTCCGCCGGCGTCAGGGATTACAGTATAATTAACACCACCCGGTGGTAAGCCACTACCTGAACCCGCAAGTTTATTCAAGAGATTTCTGGATATAAAATCTGTAAATCCTCCATAGCCATCATAAGTAAGAATAAAGAGTAGCGGGCCAACCGACTGGCTTATGGACGACTGATAGCCAGGATTCGGATAAGCGGAATATCCTAAGAACAAATTGGCAGATAAAGAATCACCTGTGCCTGAAAGGTTGGGATAATAAATATGCTCCCTTTGAATGTCGCCATTTGACATGAACATCGTGTCAATCTGGTAGTCGCCTGGATTATTGCTTCCTTCAAACAAAACAGTTGACACAATGGTGTTTTCTGAATAAGAATAATAAGTCACAAACCCGGTTCCACTCGCACTTGTGTCTTTGATAATTCTGTTTTGGGCATCGTAGAATAATTGATGATGAACAGGTATGCCTTGCCGGCCATCAAGGTAAGTGTAAGAATCCGGCAAGGAGTGATTAGTGGGGAAAGAAAATTCGGTAATGATGCTGTCTTGGACGGGATAACCTGCCGACGTGTCATATCCGTGCTGCGCAAACCGTACAAGTCGCTTTGCGCTATCGTAACTAAATGAATCTACAATTTGATTGCTATGGGTGTAGAACCTAGCCGATGAAAGCAAAGTTGTAGATGAATTGGATGAACCGCTGGCAGAATTGTCTTTATTGCACGAAAAAAGAGCAAACCAGGCTACTAGTACATAACCCAGCCTTCGTGTAATCTTAAAGGTTATTAGAGGAATTATTGACATGATTTCGAGGACTTCGGTTGGATAAATAGAAATTTACAAAAAATACCTGTATCATAAGCAGTAATTAAATTCCTTGGTTAGTTTTGATGTCGAACAACCAGTAACTATATATGAAACTTGCGCATAATGAGTTGATAGATCTTTTGCAAAGGGCATATTCGGCTGAGAAGGCTGCCGCTTTCGCATATCAGGGTCATGCAGATTCAGTTAAAGATACAGGAGAAAAAAAGTCAATTCGACAAATTGAAATCGACGAATGGAATCACAGGCAAGAAGTATTGGCTATTATGAACCTATATAGTGTCCCCGTCTCCAAATATTATGAATTGAGATTTTATCTCATAGGTAAGTTGATTTCCCGCAGCTGTTATGTTATTGGTTGGTTTATGCCATATTATTTTGCTGGCCGACTGGAGAGTGGAAATGTATGTGAATATTTTCGGATAAAGCAATTTTTCAATTCATTGGGCATCAGGGATCACGACAAAATTTTATATGAAATGGGAATGAAAGAGAAAGAGCATGAAATTTACTTCCTGCAAAAAATAAAAAGCGACAAGCGGCTTCCGCTATTTGAGAAGCTATTTTTTTGGGGGAACAAAAAGAGCTTCAACAATGTTGATCTTGACAAGAAATACCCCGTAGAGGAATCGGATGGTTACTGCAAAAATTAATTGAAGCGTTTCTTTGCAACCGAAAGCCAGGCAAAATTACCAGGCAATAGGTTTAACGAGAAAAGGTATCCGCCAATTTGCAGGTTTGTCCGCCCAGCCACGCATAACTATATTTGGCGATTGCTTTCACAGTCCCTTCTCTTTTCTCGAAATCCCAAACATCTTTCAGAAAGTCCTTATAGTTTTTGCTATTCAACTGATCGAATGCAACAGAAATTGTCGGGGTAAGAGAATACGCAGAATGCCATGTGCCAAATGGAATAAATAATGTTTCGCCTGCGCCTACCGTGAAGTGGATAGGGGTTGCATTTTTATACTTCGGATATTTTTCGAAATCTGGTTCGAATATATTTACTTCAGAACGCCAGGGATCATCGGGTCTGGGATAAAGAAACTCTTCTTGTCCACGTGGAAAGACAGTGAAGCGTTTTTCGCCATAAAGCTGGTTGATCCATGCGTTGAGATGATAATAATCCAGGTGGAGATATGGAAATTTGCCACCTGGCCCGCCAATAAAAACTTCAGTGGCGCTTCCCCAATGACCTCTCTTGAACCACTTTCTTTCCAACCAATTGGGGCGAGCATAATTCAAATGAAGTGGCTCTATCAGGGGCAAGATTTCAGGCAATTTGGATGGGATATCAAATAGAAATGGGTAAGGTGCGGGATTGCTTTCGGAACTTTTCTCGACCATATCCATGATTTCTCGCATGGTATAAGTCCTGCCACCTTTTTCGGTTGTTCTGTCTCCATAGTTTTCCCGGAACCAATCAGGAGTGAACAGGCCATTTGCTTTCCACACCTTCGACGCATTTGTAAATACCAGCGGAATCCCCGGTTTATAATGTTCTTCCATAAACTCTTCATACGAAACATCCGCTTTTCTCTTGATTTCCATGATTGTCCGGTTTTAGGAATTGTGTTGGAAAGCCGATAAAAGTAGACATTAAAAATCGAAATTGCAACGGGCTTTAAGGGTATTCGTTTACTGCTTTTCTTTGAACATATTATGGAATTTTTAATTTGATCTTGGGCTGTTCATTAGGTAAATAGTCCCAGCAGCTTTCCCCTGGTTGCTAAAAAAACCAGTAAGCAAATCCGGTAATACCGGCTTCTTCATGAACTTCATTATCAGTTAAAGCAACTTCGGAGATTCTGAAATTTCACGAAGATAATGGACAGCGCAAACCCTATGATATCCAATAGATTAGTATGCATATTCTGGGAGCATTATCGGCTTGCCATAAAATTCCGGCATAATCTGAAATACAGCTGATAAGAAGTTGTCTACGTACAAAAAGCGACTATTGAAAGGGGCAAACACGCAGGTCCCATCCGAGTTACCACTGTGATAATCAAGCCGGTTTGGTTTAACTTGCTGCAATGATCTTTGAAGCTGTCTGTAGCTTAACCAACAGTCCGAGCCAAATTCTTTTTATGAGCTTCCTGCCAAAAAATCTGCGATATTTAAGGAAAAGGAGATCTGAGAGACAAGCAGATGTAGCCAAGCAGGTGAAAAAGAGGCAAAATACCATCGGCAATTGGGAAAACGGCATTAGTGAGCCCAGTATCAGGGAGTTATATTTGTTATCCGGCTATTTTGATGTGAGTCTCGATGATCTGGTCTTTGCAGATCTAGAAAAGCTTGAAAGCTTAATAAAGGCTGATATCCAAACTGGCTCCAGTTTCGCAAAATCAACCCGGCATGACCTCCATTTTGTAGCAAAAAACATGGCTAATGAGGGAAACCGCGACCAATTCTGGCTGATTGCGCGGGAATTAAGAAAGATTAATGAAAAATTAGATGTGATAAAACTGAATTTGGGATTTAATGCCCGGGAGATCGACATGAAATATCCAAAATAAGGGGTTCCGAAACTCAGAATTATCCTCGGGACATACTAAACACCTTACATGTATTAATGGTGCCAGTGTTAGGGTACCGGCTTTTATCGCCAAACTTCCAACTGCAATTATATATTATTATGGTGTGCAGCTATTGTCGTATGGAGTATAACGGTTAGAAGTATTCTCTGATTTGGAGGAACCTTCCATTTTTCGGAATTTTTTTATGCTTACGGAAGATTGCCAAAAATTTCTTTAAATAATTCCACGCTTATAAACTGCTGGTTATTCATTCGTTAACCAAGCATTCGGCGAAAATGATTCAATTTATTTTTTTTGGTATGTGGATTGAAAAAATATATTGTAGCTCTTTAAAAAATCAGTGGTTTTTCTCTCCAAACTTTTTAGATCCATTCGTCGAAAAAGGTTATGAATTGAAAAAAAGAATGGCAATATTTGTAACGTACTAGCATAAGCGCCACTCGCTTTTCGGACAATAAGCTTCAAAGCTTCTCCGTTATTGGAACTAAGAGTATCCACATAATTCCTTGAGAAAAGCCGCACTCGCGATCAGCATGAAAATCACCTCCCGAATAAGGATCTGAAATTGTAACTAGTCTGATTGCAATTCCTAGAAAAAACCGTTTAATACTTAGGTATTAAGCAAGATCATATTTGGTAACGACCCTATTTTGAAAACTATTAAATCGTTCGTCATGAAAACGTTGTCTAAACTCGTATCCAC
>PSRA01000207.1 GCA_003175695.1 Bacteroidota bacterium
AGCAACCTTGAAGCAGCCGGCGGTTGAGGTGCATCTCGAAACTACGGCCGATGACATACCTGGATGGGATTCACTGAGCCACGCTGTAATTCTAATGAATACGGAAAAAGCGTTCGACATACGCTTTGTACCCCAGGAAGTTCTGGAGCTCGATCGCGTCGGCGATCTAGTGGCGGTCATTGAACGTAAGTTGGCGGACGTGACTGATGCGTAAACTCATTATTTACGGAAACTGTCAGGCAGGTGCAGTAGCGAATGTCTTATCCCAAGTGCCGCAGATCGCGGATGAGTGGACGATTTCTGTGCACGAATTATGGAAAGTCGGCGAAGAGTTTCACCGACAGGTTGCGGATTTCGCGGATGCCGACATGCTATTGAGGCAAGATGTGCGTAATTGGCGTCAGCATCCGCTGCGCAATTCGTTACCTGAACGCCTGCCGACGGTGGTTTTTCCGTACGTTTATGTAGCCGCGTTATGGCCATTTGATTCGTTTTTAGCGGGTACGGATCAAGAAATGGTCAAGGCGATGAAAGCGTTCCAGGTGCGCTCATCTCGTCCATTTCCTTTTGGGTTCCAAGACGCTGTTCTTGCTCGATTACGAGATGAGATTTCGGACCCCTCCGAACGTCTGCGGCGATATCGCGATTTTGAATTCGATGATGTTCCCGACTTGGTGCGCTATGCAGAGTTCGAAGAAGCGCGCCTCCTCAATGATGATCGTCGTCTCGGCTTCACGATTGGGCGATATGTTGTAGAGCGTTACCGATACGTGCGTTTGTTTCATGCTATTGTTCATCCGGCAGCGGAGCTGATCGAACAACTGACCTGGGAAATCCTGTCAAAGATCGGCATCGAAATGCCTCGAGAAAATGTGCCAGCGTTCCGCGATGCTTCTATGAAAAACTACCAGGTTCCGGTGCACCCCAAGGTCATAGCTGCGCTCGGCCTGACGTGGGTTGATGCAAATAGTCGGTATATACAACCAGACGGAACGATGGCGACGTTCGATGAGTATTTTGGCCGTTATGCTGACTTCCAACTTGGTGCCACCTCCATGGAATTAGACGCTTGTGATGCAATCCTCGCCGCCGCGAATGCAGTCATCGGCGGACGCGACGCTGGAACGTTCATCCATGAATATTATCATCAGCTTGGTGGCACGCAGATTGAAGAATTCGATGCCCTCGCGCGCCTGCTGCCAACAGAGCAGATCGCGATTGTTCAATTGGCTGATCGACTGAGGTTACCCGCACTGCCTACGGTCGCAATTCTGCTGACTTCGTTGCGTAGAGTCCGCACAGCCGATGAATGGCTACATTGGAACCTGGCCAGACATCTGAGCGTGTTGTATGACGCGGGTGTGCCAGAAGCTCGATTACCGGCTGCATTGCATGCCATGATCGCTAATGAAACTCTGCGCAAGCAATTACCCAGTTCTCTTTTGTTGACCGAAAACGTGCTGGCGCGAACGCTCGCAACGTTCGCCCCGCGGGCCGCAATTCGAAGCGGCATAGGTGCCGCTCATCGTGGCGATACTGATGCGCTTCAGGCCGCTTTGCCAGCATATCGCCTGCTGGGCCTGACTCCGGTGACGTCGAAGGCGACAATCAGCAACATTCCGGAAACTGCGAAGCTGCTAGGTATCCCGACAAATGAAATTTCCTGCATGGCGGACTCCTTCTCCACATTCGGTTCCCACTTCAAAGGAGCGGAGCCGCTCGAAAGGTTGACCCGGAACAATGCCATCAACGAGTTCAAGATCGGTATTGGCTGCGGTGTACGAAATGGCATATCTTACGAGGTTCTTCAGCGTGCACTCGAACTCGGTGTGCGATATTTCGATACCTCCACCTTTTATCCTGTTGGTGCGCTCAATCAGTTTGATGAGCTGCTTGCGATATTAAATATAGACAGAAACACCGTGCATCTCAGTATCAAACTGTGGATTAGCGACCTTGGAACCAACAGAGATAATGATTTCAATTCGAATAATATGTCGATGAAAAGTCTTTATGAATCATTACTCCATAAGTTTGGCGTGAAGAAGTTTGACTCAGTCGTTGTTCACTGGCCACTCAAGGTGGACCGGGAAGGTTATCCTGAGGAATTTAGAATCGCTGAAATTTGGCCTCAATTAGAACAGCTTCAGATTCAACGGATAGTCTCGGAAATCGGCGTTTCTAACTTTAATATTGTCGAGCTGCAAAGATTGCTTGACATTGCGAGAATTAAGCCTGCGTCTCTGCAAATGGAGTGCAATCCTTATGCGTTTGAGTCGAAGCTGGTTGAATTTTGCACGATGCAAGGAATCAAAGTGATTGCTCATTCACCTTTTGGTTTTGGGTGGACGGACGGTCATCTCGAAATGTTCCGAAATGAGGTCATTCAAACGATCTCAACGAAGCACAATATGGCGCCGGCACAAACGTTACTGTCATGGCTTATCGCTAAAGGAGTAATTCCAATCCCGGGAACCACCAATGTCGATCACGTCCGGGAGATCGTTGACGCAGCCAGATGTGATGTACTGACGTCAGACGACATAGAGCAAATAAACCAATTGAATACTAAATCATTTCACTACCTCAATATGTACGACTACTTCGGTCAAAATTGTCACAAGAAATATCACGGTGGCAGCGACAATCTCAGAGCTTCAATATACCAGGATAGCGGCTCAATGAGAGATATTTCCGTATTCGATGCCAATTTCATGAGGCAAGTGAAAGAAGCCCTTACGGATGGTGCCGGTTTCGTCGTTTTGCCTGAAATATTCGAGGAAACCGCAAGATCATTTCAAGCGAGTTTGGCATCCCAGTCAGCGCCGCTTTCAAGTGGGCGCTGGGATGGAATGGGAGCGGGCATCAATAGTATCCTCAATTTCGGGCCCGACGTGCTGAACATAGTCGATGATCCTTTTGTGTCTCTTGTTGTTGAGTCACTGCTGGGGTGGGACTGCAAGCTTGATAACATAACCCTTTCGACTTCACGTATTGCGCCTGACAATTCGATATTTGGACCACATCAGGATTCACCATTTGATAACAATCCAGGCGCCCCGCTGCCACCGCCATCTTATCCGCTGGTTCTGCAAGTCATCGTTGCGCTCGACGAATTCCGTGACGACAATGGGCCGTTATACGTCATACCGTACTCACACAAGAAGCAATTGCGGGTTAATCTCCCGTGGCAGGGCAATCTTCCTCATCGCCAGATTCCTGAAGGCGCGTTCAAAGCCATAGTTCCCAAAGGATCGGCAATTATAGCAGTTGGACATATCTGGCACGGCACCTTCTCCAATCTGAGCACGTCTCCGAGAATGGGAATGCTTGTCGAATTCGTCTGTTCCGTGTGCGATGTGAGGGACAAGTTCACCATCAGCAGCATCACACCGCAATTGATCGAAAGTTGCTCGCCGCGGATCATTCGACTGTTGAACAAGGGAAAGTTGCACCAGCACGATACCCCCGGCCTGCTGAACGCATTCAAGGATAAGAGGAGGAAATCACCTATTCCCGATTTCGCCAAGAACAGATAAAGTCCTTGCTTGCGGTCCAATTACGGAATTTCAATTGTATCAAGGAGGGTCCCACCGGCGTAAAGATCGAGCCGTGTTGGTTGTGAACGAGGCAGTTCGAAAACCCGCTCGCCTCTAGCTGGTGCGGACTTCGCGAAGAGGTGACTTCCGTTCAAGATGAGCCGGAGCGACATATCGCGAATGTCAGACTCCCATCGGATAACCGCAGCACATTTTTGGCCATCATCCGGTCGGCACGGTGTCCAAGACAGACTGCCGGCTGGCCGCCGCCATTGGTCGCCCGTCGAGTCGCTATGGTTACCGCGGTTTTCCGCAACCAACTCGGCATGGTTGATCTCGGCAACACCCGTCCCGAGGCGTCCAAACGCGTTATCAAGGACACGTAGCGCGCGCGCGGCTATGGGCGAGTCACTCGTGATCGCCCCGGACGATAGGTCGTGAAAATAATTATGGCGTATCACAATATCTTGGACCTCCAGCGGGGCGATTTCGATTCCCGTAACTCTAAAGTCGCGGGCCAACGATGGATCCTCGTCCATAACTCCATGCCGAAAGTCATTATCGGCGATCAGAAAGCGAGCGCTGTGCCGCTCAATGTCGAGTTGGCCACCAGCGCATGGATCATGCCCGGTGGGACCACATACATGGTAAACGGCGGCATTGTGGTTGTGATCAAACACGTTGCCAGTAACTGTATTTTCGCCAAGCGGATCTGTGGCATCAGGCGGCAACACGCTGAGCATCGCTCCGTTGGAACGGATGTCGATAAACTGATTGTTCTCAACATGCAGCCCACGCGATGCGGGTTGTGCGGCAACCCAGATTCCGTGCAACCCACTGCGCACAAATAGGGAGCGACGAATTGTGATTGAATAGCTGTCAAATATCGATATGCCGAATCGCGGGGCGTCTAAGACTTGGATCCGATCGACAAGAACATTATTCGAATGAATAATTCCTATGGCCTCCTGCGGGCAATCGTCCGGGGTTGGACAGTCTGGGTCGACCCAAATGGCACCAGGTTGGCCACGAGGAGCACGGCGCGCCATGTTAAATTTCAGTCCGCGCACGACGATAGGGCCGGATGAATTGCGGATGCTGATGCCAAAGCTGGCGTGGTTTTCCGCAGCACGAGAAAACCCAGCATCCGCCGTACCACCAGTAACTTCGAAAGAACGATTGATGCCTATTAGGATGCCGCCGCAGGCGAGATTGCGGCCACAGTCGATCGTTCCATTTATGATGATGCGATCAATGCCGCCTTGCCGGGCCTCTGATGCGCACTGGAGAAAACTAGGTTGGTCCGCCGCTTGGCACGATCGATCAGCTTGGCTGGCCGCAGGCATGCGCGTCACACAACTCAGAAGCGCCAAGACCAGAATAGCTGGGTAAATTCGTGGTAAAATTCTTTGCCTGAGTTTGCCGTTGAAACCGCATCCGGGAACGATCATCCTTCGTGTGATCCTGTGTATAATCTCTCGTGAACCAAGCCGTCACATCTTGTCGCTTTGCGGATCAAACAGTGGTCCGCTAACGATAGGGCACCGGATTGCATCTAGCGGAAGTCCAGCTTAAACGGAAATTGTCGCTGTGGCAACCGCGGACGCGGCCAACGTTCGGGCTCGAGACATGCTTACCATGAATGAGCAAGCGACCGGCCTAATCCCGCGAGGAGAGCGGCTCGGCTATATCTCGCGCCAACAATTCCACGGGCTCGCGTAGCGCACGGCGAAGAGCAGTTATGGCGAGTACCTGATGTCCATAGATCGATCGTTTCCCGAATGAGACCAGCTAGGGCCTGTACTCAATTATTGGTAGCGCAAATCAGCGAACAGTGATTCAAGCTTCCAAACTGCGGAGCTTGGCTCATGCGCTACGACCTCAGTGATTTTGAGTGGAGCGTTATTGAACCTTTGCTGCCGAAGGGGCGTCCTGGTCCCAAGCGCAAGGATGACCGGCGGGTGATGAACGGCATCTTCTGGGTGCTGCGAACGGGAGCGCCATGGCGCGATTTGCCGGAGCGATATGGGCCATACACGACCGCCTATAACCGCTTCAATCGCTGGCGAAAGGCGGGAGTCTGGGATCGGTTGATGGACGCGGTCGTCAAGGCTCATGGCGCCGAGGTGCAGATGATCGACAGCTCGATCGTGCGGGTTCACCAGCACGCCTCGGGGGTCAAAAAAAGAGTGGAGA
>PSRA01000200.1 GCA_003175695.1 Bacteroidota bacterium
GCTTATAAATAAATCAAAACTCACAGTCACATGAGAAAATTTCTATCACTGTTTGCAGTGCTGGTAATGTGTTCGTTATTGGCATTCTCGCAAACAAAAGTTGTTACCGGAAAGGTAACAGACCAACAAGGACAGCCCATTCCTTTCGCATCTGTCCGGGTTAAGGGAAGCAAACAAGGAGTTAGTGCCGATGCTGACGGAAACTTTTCCATCAGGGTCAAGCCGACTGATGCTCTTATCGTCACGGGGACTGGTATAACCGCAAAAGAAGTGCCAGTTGGAGAAGGAACAGCTCTGACCATCACAGTAGCCCGCGCAACGACAAATTTGACTGAAGTTGTCGTCACTTCATTGGGCATTCAAAGACAAGCAAGAGAATTAGGATATGCCACAGCAAAAGTTAACGCGAAAGAGTTAACCCAGGCAAAAGTAACGGATATATCAACCGGTCTCGCCGGTAAAGTATCTGGTTTGCAGGTAAACCTGGTAAACAATAGTGTAAATCCAAGCACACGCGTGGTTTTGCGAGGCAATCGCTCGATTACAGGTAACAACCAGGCTCTCGTAGTCATTGACGGTGTTCCTATCGATGATGTCAACTACATAAACAAGATCAATCCTGAAGATGTTGAAAACGTAAACGTTTTGAAAGGAGCCGTTGCAGCTGCTGTTTATGGATCAAAAGCATCCAACGGCGTCGTGATCATCACCACAAAAAGAGGTACCCGTGGAAGGACAGAAGTCAAAGTGAGCAACACGATTTCTGCGGAAACCATTTCATACATGCCGAAATTTCAGAATACATTCAGCTCATATGGAGGTGAGGGTACCTATACAAATCCAAATGGAACGGTTGAATATGTTCCATACGAAAACCAAAGCTATGGTCCAGCCTATACTGGCGGAAAAGTGCCATTAGGTTTGGGTGTTCCGGTTTTCAATGCTGATGGAACTGTTAACCACCTTGACACAAACTTTGTCAATTTCTCTCCAATCAAAAATAACAGAAGAGATTTCTACAACACAGGTTTCACCAATCAATTTGATGTTTCTGTATCCACTGGAGATGATAAGGGATCTTTCTATATGGGTTTCCAGGATGTTCTCGTAAATGGTACTGTGCCGAAAGATCAATCCCGTCGCGACAATGTACGCCTCGGTGGGGTCAGAAACTATGGACGCTTTAAAGTTGATTACTCAGTTTCTTATAACCAGCAACTGGTTGATATTGCTGGTCTAAGCTACAACCAAACAAATGGAGGTGTTTTTTCAGGCAGACCTCTTTACTTTGAGGTAGTTAACAACCCTGCACACGTTCCCCTTACTTCTTTCAAGGACTGGAAAAACAATATGTTTGCAGATCCTAATGGATTCTTTGATGCATATGCAACCAATCCATATTGGACCATCGATAATTCCAGGAGAAAAACAAATACGTACGATCTGTTGGGAACCTTGGCGCTTTCATATCAGGCATTCAGCTGGTTGAACATTTCCAACAGGATCGGTATCACTCAAACAACTGCCAATCTTAAATATACAAGAGCGGGCATCCAGTTCGCACCATGGGCCGTTGCTGACCCCTGGGGTGCAGGTAATGTTCCCAGCAGTCAAAAATCATTATCACCTTCGCAATATGACGAATCATTCCTGGAGCAAAGGTTGAACAATGACCTGATCGGCGCATTCAATAAGTCATTCGGAGACTTTTCATTTAAAGGCCTTGTAGGTTTCAACTTTGCTCAGCGTCACCAGACTGATATGTATTTGCAAGGTGATGCCTTGCAATTCCCAGGGTTCTACAGCATTTCGAGTGCGCTGGGAGTTCCGGGATACAACCAACTTTCTTATACTCAACGTGAGTATTCTATATACGAAGAACTTACTGTCGGATACAAAGACTTCCTTTTTGTGCATGGATCTAATAGAGACGAATGGAACTCAGTATTGGATCCAAGCGTAAATCATTTCAGGTATCCAGGAATTGACGCAACTTTCATATTTACACAAGCAATTGAACCGCTCAAAAATAGTAAATTCTTAAACTATGGTAAGATCAGAGGGGGATTTACCCAGGTATCGAACATAAACCTGGGAGGTAACCCTTATGGCGCATATTCCCTGGTCACTCCTTATGTCACCGGGTCTACAGCGGGTAACCCAGGGATGGTTTGGGGATTCCCCTACGGTGCATTGGGTGGCTATACAACAAGTACGACCTACCTGAATCCTTTGGTCAAACCAGAAATCACCAAAGAATGGGAAGTGGGAGCTGAACTGGGATTCCTCAACAACAGGGTTTCTTTGGGAGTTGATCTTTATCAGAGTCAAACAAAAAATCAGAACCTGACGGCGCAGATTTCTCCTGCAACTGGCTTCCAGGCAAAGGTGGTTAATGCAGGCTTAGTTACAAACAAGGGAATTGAATTAGATGTTAACCTCGTAGCGGTAAAGACCAAAGATGTTGAATGGAGAATTGGAGTGACCTACGCTCATCAAACGAACTTGTTGAATCAACTCCTTCCTGGCGTGACTGAACTTCAACTGAGTGATTTTGCAAATGGAAGTGCTGGTGTTTCGGGTGGTATCTATGCAGTTCAGGGCAAGGCTTATCCTGTCATCAAAACAACAGACTGGATAAGAGATTCTGCAACAGGAAAAGTAATCGTCGATCCTGTTACTGGTATGCCGACAGTTGACGCGGTTGAAAAGGCATACGGGACAACCAATCCGACAGATCTACTAGGTATAAATACCTCGGTGACCTGGAAAGGCCTCACACTTGCAGCTGTGGCTGATTACCGTGGTGGCAACTACATCATGAACTCTATCGGACAAAACCAGGACTTTACAGGAATTTCTTTTCACTCCGCTGAAAATGGTCGTCAAAGATTCATCTTCCCGAATTCAGTAGTTATGCAGGGCGGCAAATTGGTTGATAACACAACCGTTGCTGTTTCAAATGGCGGAAATATAGGTGGCGCAGGTTTCTGGCCAACTGTATATACTTCGGGAATTGGTAGCGTCTACATCACAAGTGCCGCATTCTGGAAATTGAGAGAGTTGTCTTTGACTTATAATATACCTGCTTCTGCTCTGAATAAAGTTTCATTTATCAAAAGAGCAAGCGTTGCTTTGGTTGGAAGAAACCTGATTATGCTCAGACCAAAATCAAATTTTTGGACAGATCCTGAATTTAATGACAGTAGTTTGAGGGGAATTGGTGCGAACAGTAGAGGTAATGGTAATGCAATAGGTTCTACATCAGAATACCAAAACCCTCCAACGAGGATTTATGGATTCAACCTGACATTAGTGTTCTAAACCTCAACTATCTAATTGATATCTTTAAAAGTTTAAAAATTTAGGAAATGAAAAAAATAGTAATAATTCTTTTAATAACAGCTCTTATCGCGGGTGGTTGCGGAAAGTCTTTCCTCAACGTGAACACAAACCCGAACCAACCCACCACGGTAGGGCTTAATGTAATACTGGCGGCCAGCTTGCAGGGCACTGCCAATGACCTGGCCAACGATTTTGTAAATGTTACCCGCTGGGATGCCTATTGGTCAAGAAGTGGCAACTACGTTCCTGATGTTCAAACCGAAGAATACAGCATTCCCAATAACTATACGGATCCGGAATGGAGGAGAATCTGGCTCACCCTAAATGCTTATGACCATTTAGGAAAACAAGCAGAGGGCACGAAGAACTCTCAATACTATAATGCCATTGCGAAACTGATGAAGTCCTTCCATTTTGCAATCCTGGTTGATTGTTATGGAGATGTTCCATACAGCAAGGCGTTCGATCCATTAAATAATGTTAAGCCTGCATATGACAAACAAGATGCCATTTATGCTGATTTGTTCGCAAAGATTGATAGCTCCATTATCTTGTTTGATCAGGCAAAAAACACTATCGCGCCACAGGATCAGAGTTCTGATATTATATTCGGTGGTATAAGTGATCCCGGCGAAGAAATGGACGCGTGGATTCGGTTTGCCAATACATTAGAGTTAAGGTTACTAGTACATCAATCTGAATTGGGCAGTGCTCAAGGATTTATTACTTCCCAGCTTACAAAAATTCAAGCGAATGGCAGGGGATTCATGGGAGGAGGACAAGGAGCTTATGCAAATCCCGGTTACACTAACTCCACAAATAAGATTAGCCCATTCTATGGCTCTTTCTTCTTAGTGACAGCGCCGACAACCAATGTCGCCTATTACAGAGCAAATACGTACTCGATTAATTACTATAATGGTCTAAAAGATCCCAGGATTGGATTTTTCTATGCACCTGTTGCGGGGAGTAACACTTTCGCCGGCAATTTCGATGGTGACCCTGCGGCTGTTCCCAACAGCTTCACTTCCGCCATCGGTTCAGGTGTATTGAAAGCTCCTACCCAAAATGCAGTAATTTTCTCTGATTTCGAGAGTTTATTCCTTCAGGCAGAGGCAACAAATTTAGGCTGGCTTCCGGGAGGAGACGCTCAGGCTAAGGCCCTATATGATTCAGCCGTTACCCAATCATTTGTCTATCTATACTCGGGTGTTGCCGGAGCCGGCGATCCGGTAAAGGCTGCAACTGCCTACCTGACCGGCCAGGCAGGTACAGACTATGGACTCGCGCCAGACAAGCGGACTTTGATTCTGACACAAAAATGGGCTGCCTTGAATGGAATTAATTGGCAGGAAGCATGGACTGATTACAGAAGAACACTAATTCCTAATCTTCCTCTATCTTCTTCTACCAATCATGTCCAGGATAAAATTCCAATTAGATTTTTGTATCCTCAGGTTGAGTTGAACACAAATGGAGCTAATGTTCCATCGTTGCCGGCTGGAGCACAATTCAGTGCAAAGATTTTCTGGGATGTACATTGAAAAATCAATCAACTCAATTGTTGAAATAGCAAATTCTAAACACAGAGAAAATTAAATAAAATGAAAAGAAAACTAATTATGAACCTCCGGACGATATATCTTGGAATTGCAGCTGTGGGGATAACTTTCTTAAGCTCCTGCTTGAAAGATAATGGCCCGGTTCAGGATTTTTCTAAAAGCCCCGCCTTGGTTGGCTTCCAGTATACTGGAAATAATGCCATTACTTTCGGTCAATCGTTATTGCCACAAGCTGGCGACACCGTTAAACTTGAAGTAACATTATCAGCTGCAAGTCTGACCTTGGGTCATAATGTTGACGTTACTGTTGCACCCGATGACGCAACGCTGGCTGCTTATAATGCGAACACTAACAGACCCGATACACCAACTGTTTATAGCCAACTTCCTGCCGACACGTATACAATTCAAAATGGAGGCAAGGTAACTATTGCTGCGGGTCAGCAAATTGTTCCACTTATTATAGTTTTTGATGGCAGCAAAATCGATTTCTCTTCTCCAGTCGCATTAGCATTGAAGATGACGAGTGCCACAGGAGCCACCATCGCTACCAATTTAAACACGGCCATCTATCTTCTTAAGTTGAGAAATATTTACGAAGGGCATTATGATATGACCGGGCAACGAATCGGGTATGCCGGGGCAACTGCAGGTTCGGGAGTCTCATTTACAGTACCGTTATCCGGTAATTACCTGTTACCAACAGTAACGCTAACAAGTGTTACTGCGCCACTGGCTGATTTAGGTGGTTTGACGATTCTGGTAACCATTAACCCTGCCACGAATATTTGTACGATCTCGGAAGATCCAAGCAACCCCAGTTTTTCTAGTCTTGCTAATGATGGTGCACCAAGCACATATGATCCGGTTAATCATGTATTCGACTTGCACTATATGTACTTGAATGGAGCTGGCCATCTTCGGCACATTGATGAGAAATTAACACTTACCGGCCCTTAGTCGATAATAATCTTAGATTCATCCTTTTATACAGAGGTGTGAGGGTTCAGAGCCTCACACCTTTTTTTTTCGTTACATTTGAATTAGAAAAGTTTTAATCATGAGAAAACTATTATACCTGGCATTCTTAAGCACGGGCTTTTTATCTTCCGCCTTCAGTCAATCTTCAGTCGCACCCTTCAAAGATTTTAACCAATATTCCACTTCTGCTTTCATGCATGGTGGCGTGTTAATGTCCTTCAACAATAAAGAGAATACAAAAGGTAAGAGATACTATTACGATGGTTGGGTAAAAGGAACTTTGATTGGTGAAAAAGGCAGAATCATAAGCAACGACAAATATCTTTTCAATCTTGACAAAATAGATGGCAATCTATTGGTGACCGAGGATAAATCAAACATCATCCAGGTTGATAAAAGTGAGATCCGTTATTTCACTCTGGTAAATGGAAGTGATTCCACCAGCTTTGAAAGAGTTGATTTGATAGATCCGAAAGTATATTTGCGGATTATAACTAAAAAAGGAAGCGCACCGGGATATACACTCTATAAAACTATCCGGACCTCTTTCGTAAAAGCTAATTATGTAACAGACGGACTAATGGAGTCCGGGAATCAATATGATGAGTATGTTGATGCCGAGCAATACTTTGTTGTACTGCCGGATGGGAAAGAATTCAGACCAATTCAGTCTTTGAAACCAAAAGCCATCAGGGCGGCTTTTAAAGGAGAAGAAAAAAGATTAAATGAATATTTTGATCAACACTCAGATCAACCTATTGATGAGTTTTTCCTCAAAGGCTTAACTGACTACATCAACAAATAACGCTGATTCCGCCATCCATCATAACCACCTTTTGGCAATATGCGCAAAAAGGTGGTTTTGTTTTAGGCCCACCGGGATTTCTCCTCGCATATTTCAACTACTTTTGAAAAAAAATAGTCAATGGCAGATCAACAACCCAATAACCAGTTAAATATTGAAATCAGTGAAGAAGTAGCGGAAGGTGAATATGCCAATCTCGCTATTATTACGCATAGCCACGCA
>PSRA01000028.1 GCA_003175695.1 Bacteroidota bacterium
GAATTCATGGAGCGCATTGAAAAATTAAAAGAATGGTTATCCGAAAATCCATCGGATAATTTTGTGCAACATGCTTTGGCATTGGAATATATTAAATTAGGAAATGAGCAGAAGGCCAGGATGTTGTTCGAAGAATTATTGCACCGCGATCCGGATTATGTTGGTTCTTATTATCACCTCGCTAAATTATTAGAGCGTGTCGGGGAACCGGATCTCGCTATCAAATGGTATGAAAAAGGTATGATAGCGGCGAAATCTGTCGGCGATAACCATGCATACAATGAATTACAGGCAGCTTATGAGGACCTGACTTTTGACTAAATGATTTCTTTTCCCGGCGACATTTCTTTGGCAGCACAAATTATCCAGGCAATTCATGAACCTTCTTCAACGATTTCAAAACTATATTTCTTCTCACCATCTCTTCTCTCAAAATGATCAGTTATTTCTCGCTGTAAGCGGTGGTTTGGATTCGGTAGTACTTTGCTCTCTTTGTGCGGAAAGTTCCTTTAATATTGTCATCCTTCACGCCAATTTCCAGTTGAGAGGGGAGGAAAGTGAACGGGATGAAAAATTCGTACGCGAGCTGGGAGGGCGTTTCCATTTGCGTGTCGTAGTATCAAAATTTGAAACGGAGAAGTTTGCTTCCGATCAAAAGATTTCGATCCAGGAAGCCGCCAGGAACCTGAGGTACACATGGTTCCGCCAGGTTCTTCAAGAGTATCCTGTCCAACCCGGTTTAGGGAGGCGTTGGATTCTAACAGCACATCACCTCGACGATAATATTGAAACACTGCTCTTGCACTTCTTTAGGGGTACCGGGATATCAGGCCTGAGAAGCATACCCATGAAGCAGGGAAAAATCGTCAGGCCTCTTTTGTTTGCAGAAAAAAAAGAATTACATGATTATGCCACGGAGAAAAAATTGAATTGGGTAGAAGACAGCTCCAATGCAACGGATAAGTATACTCGGAATTATATCCGTCACCAACTGATTCCATTAGTTTCAAAGATTTTTCCCGATCCTGTGCTTAACCTTGCTTCCAATATTGACAGGTTCAGGGAAATAGAAATATTATACAAGGATGCGATTGCCAATCGTATGAAAAAATTGATAGAATATCGTGGGAAAGAAATTTATATTCCGGTATTAAAATTGAAAAAAGAGGCGGCTTTGACATCTGTTGTGTTTGAACTGTTGAATGAATTTGGTTTTACTTCTGCGCAGACCAAGGAAGCGATCAATTTGATCGACGCGGAGACGGGGAAATATATCTTGTCGGAAAAGTGGAGACTCTTGAAAAATCGTCAATGGCTAATATTGTCGCCAAGGAATGAGCCATCTTCCCAAATTATTGTTATTGATCAATTTGAAAAGAAGATCCAATTTGAAAACGGCTTGTTGGTTTTTGATGTGTTGAAACCAGAAGAAGTTCAATTAAGCGCAGGTCATTCGACCGCATTGCTTGATGCCGGTCTGGTTCGTTATCCGTTGATTCTGCGAAAATGGAAGCCCGGGGATTATTTTTACCCCCTGGGTATGCGAAAAAAGAAAAAACTCTCTAGATTTTTTATCGATCAAAAACTATCGCTGATTGACAAAGAAAAAGCCTGGGTGCTCGAAATGGATAAAAAAATCATCTGGGTGGTCAATCAAAGAATTGACGACCGCTTTAAACTAACTCCGCATTCGGAAAATGTTTTAAAGATTGAAATGCGGATGGGATAATTCAGTCAAAAAATTACCGACCACTTCGGGACGGGCAATGATGGTAAATATTATCCCGAACAACGCACCATAGAAATGCGCGTCGTGGTTGATATAATCTCCCCCTCTCCTTGACATATAAACAGAATAGGCAAGAAATATCACAGCGTAAATAATGGCAGGAACCGGTATGAAGAAGACATAAATGGTAACCCAGGGCTTCAATAGAATAAAAGCAAACAAGACGGCGGAAACGGCGCCTGATGCCCCGAGACTGCGGTAATTGTAGTCGTTCTTATGCTTGAAATAGCTGGGAATATTGGAGACGGCCAATGCGCCGATATATAAAGCGATATAATAATATTGAGGTAATCCCAGGATAGCCAAATAATACTGCTCCATGAATTTTCCGAAAAAAAACAAGGTGAGCATGTTGAATGCAAGATGGATGTAATCGGCGTGGATTAATCCACAGGTTATGAATCGGTAGTATTGACGGCGGTTAGTAATGCCGGGAGGCCAAAAGATCAGATCATCGATCACTTTTGCATTGTTGAAGCCAATAAATGAAACAATACATGTGATTACTATGATGACAATCGTCGGGGAACCCATTAGAAATTTTTTTTTAAAGATAGGGTTTAATTATTTACGTCGCTTGATTCAAAATCATTCATGATGATATTTTTCATTCCTCAAAATTGTACAAGCTCTATAAACCTGTTCAACTAATATCAGCCTTACTACCTGATGTGGAAATGTAAGCCTTGACAAAGACCATATCCAATTCGCTTTTTTTATCACTTCGTCGTCAACGCCATACGCCCCTCCAATGACGAACACTATTCTTCTTGCGCTTTCATTTGCCCTCGCCTGGATAAAATTTGCCAATTCGGGCGAAGAAAATTCTTTTCCACGTTCATCAAGCACTACCAGGCAATCACCTTTTTCAATGATGTTCAAAATTAGCCCTGCTTCCTTTTTTTTTGTGGACGCCGGATTGACAGCGGCGCTTGCTTTTGGAGCAGTTATTATTTGCCATTCTACCTGGAAGTATTTGGAGATCCGTTTTGTGAAATCATCGACGGCAGCTTTTATCGTTGCTTCATGATTTTTTCCAATGGTGACCAGGCATATTTTCATGTCGCAAATGTAATGACTAGTTCACGCAAATTAGTTGACAGCCTCAGGCTTCGATCTGAACAAATGAATTTGGCATCTTGGAATTATATGGCTGTCAACTGTCAACTGACGCCTGTCAATTAATTTGCGTGAAAGACTTGGCTTTATTCCTTGTTTTTGATTATTTTGAACTCTATTTCCCAGATGACAAATACGAATACGCATAACCGCAATAGAGATATTCTCCTTATCATTCTCTTTTTTATCATTTCCCGGATTATAGTCACGTTGTTGGGTATTCGGATGAACCAGGTTGCGCTTTACTTATATTGGCAATACCTCGATGTGGAAACGCTCAGGCATCACTTGATGCTTGGAGTTTGGTATGATCACGCGCAACCACCAGTTTTCAATATTTTGCTCGGCCTGATCTTAAAATTGACCGGATCAGGAGCACCATTTGTTTTTGAATGGGTATTCAAACTGATATCTCTGATCAACAGCCTGCTTATATTGTCCATGTTGAAGGAAATAGGAGTATCAAGAATGATTGCCCTATTCCTTTCTCTTCTTTATTTATTGAGTCCAGCCACCTTGTTGTACGAGACTGAATTATTCTATACAACCTTCATCTCACTTTTCCTTCTTCTGACGGTTCGCTCACTAATTAAATTTGAGAAGACGCCAGGTTTGCGGACAGGCTGGGGGATATTTATCCCGCTCGCAATTACCTGCCTCACCAGGAGTATGTACCATATACTTTGGTTTTTCCTGGTTATCGTTCTCGTTTTCCTGCATTTTCGGAAAAGAAAAATCGGCAATACCTGGCTTCTCTCAGCCATCGCACCTTTCTTAATTGTCTTTTGCTGGTATTTAAAGAATTGGGTGATATTCGGAACTTTTTCGGCCTCTACCTGGATAGGGATGAATTTTGCAAGAAATGTATTTCATGACAATATCGTAACCGATTCGTCAAAGATTGAAGCCTATTCACCATTTTCCAAAATTTCTACCTATCAGCCTTTTATTTCCGGTGAGCTAAGCAGGAAATTTTCGGGGGTGAATGATCGTGATCTTCTAAAAGAATTTAAGAATGACAGTTTCGTCAATGAGAATCATATCGACTATATCGAAGTTTCTAAAAAATACATGGATGCCAGCAAGCAATACGTGAAACAACATCCTATAGCCTATTTGAAAAATGTAGCTCAATCATCGCTCATATTTTTCACCTCTGCGACGCGTTATCCCATGATTGAGGACAAATCAGATCAAATAAGATATTACGATATTATCTATTCTTTCAACCTATCTCATTTTGCAAAGGGAAAGGAACAAAGAAGAATCGCACTGGCTTTGTCTGCCATTCCAAAATTGATCATTTATCTCCTGGTGTTTTATTTAATTATCAGAACAGCCATCCGTACCAGGGACATTTCGCTCTACAATCTTTTTATCATATTCACCATTCTTTTTGTCTTTGGCGTCAGCACGCTGTTGGAACATTATGAGAATATGCGTTTCCGGTATGAAATAGAACCTCTGTTTCTTTTACTGGCAGGCCAGGCTCTTTCAGTTTTAGCAGTTTCTCGAAAGGACGCCCGGTGAAGGTACCCTGAGGTACGGGCTGCTAAAGGAGATGCAAAGACGCAAAAGGTAACCTGGTACCCTTTTCACCTTTGCAAGAAATTACCTTCATGAAAGAAAGTTGTCAACTTCTCTATAAGCCTTAATCAGCGCCAATTCTCCTTCCTTTCCAGGAATTGAGTTTCCATGTTCCATCCCCAGGATGCCCTGGTAGCCTTTTTGATAGAGATGTCTAAATATGTTTTTGTAATTGATTTCACCCGTTCCCGGTTCATTCCGCCCTGGATTGTCGCCAATCTGAAAATATGCAATTTCTTCCCAGGCCAGGTCAATGTTGCTGATCAGGTCTCCTACATTTCTTTGCATATGGAATATATCAAATAAAATCTTGCAGGAAGGGCTATTTACTGCCTTGCAAATAGCGAAAGCCTGGTCGGGATACCTTAGGAAAAGGTCGGGTGTATCACTCAATGGTTCCAGCACCATCACAATTTGATGAGGCTCCAGAATTTCGGCCGCCCGTCGTAAACTTTCAATGACGTGTGCAGTCTGATAGCCGATGGGTAATTTTCGTTCAAAATTACCAGGCACGACAGTCACCAACTTTCCCTGGCATCGCTTTGACACATCCACTGCGCGCTTAGTATAGTCGAGGAATTTGTCTCTCCACTCTTTGTTTCCGGAGCATAATGATGTGCTCACTGGCCAATGATCAAATCCATGTACAAACACACCCATTTTCATATTTAAAGAGGCCAACTTACTCCCAATCTTCTCTTGTTGGTCTGCGGGCCTATCCATCATTCCGTTGTCTTCGATCGACCTGAAGCCATTATCATAAGCGAATTGAATTTGATCCAGAAAATTATTTCCGGCAGAATTCTTGAACATGCCATCATGAATAGCGTAATTAAGATGAAATGGCCTGGCATCTGCCTTTTGTGCGAACCCTTGATCAGTAAAAGTCACGCCCGCCAAAGCCGCACCTCCAGCATAAAGACTTTGCTTAAAAAATTTTCTTCTTTGCATTAATTGATTGGTTTGATTTTAAGAGGCCGTTTTCTGAAATTGGATATAAGATTGATCAATTTGTCATATTGACACAATAAAGTTATTGATCCTCTTTCAAGATTATGTATTTTTATCCGGTCTCAAAACTAACTGATATTGTGAAGCCATATGTTTTGTTTTTTGTGTGGTGTTTATTTTCGATTGCATCATTCGCCCAGAAAAAAAACTATTCATACCAATTACATATTCAACCTGTTTCTTCTCCCATCAAAATTGATGGTGATGCCGATGATATTGCCTGGCAAACCGCGGCAACTGCAGACAATTTTTTCATGGTGCTGCCCATGGACACCAGTTTTGCCGAGGTTAAGACTGTCGTCAAGGTGGCATTTGACAAACAGAATTTATATCTTCTCGCCGTCTGTTACAACGGAAAGGAAGAGGGGCCTTACATGGTAGAATCGCTCAAAAGAGATTTTTCATTTTTGAAGAATGATAATTTTCTTTTGTTTATAGATCCCTTTGATGATCGAACCAATGGCTTCACGTTTGGAGCGAATGCGGCGGGAGCTCAATGGGATGGAACCATGTATGAGGGCGGTAAAGTGGACCTGAGTTGGGACAATAAATGGTATTCCGTAGTAAAAAACTATGATGACAAATGGATTTTAGAAGCTGCGATTCCATTTAAGACCATCCGCTTCAAGAAAGGCATTAGAGAATGGGGCATTAATTTCAGCAGGAACGATTTGAAGTCGAAAGAAAAATCGAGCTGGGCTCCGGTTCCCAGGCAATTCCCCACAGCATCTCTGGCGTACACGGGCACACTGGTTTGGGATGAACCTCCTCCGGAACCAGGCCCGAATATTTCGCTTATCCCGTATGCATTGGTGGGTGTTTCGAAAGATTACGAAAAAAGGACGCCCGCTACATTCCACCATGAAATTGGTGGCGATGCAAAAATTGGAATTACTTCTTCTCTGAATCTGGACCTGACAGTTAATCCTGATTTTTCCCAGGTAGATGTCGATCAGCAAGTGACTAACCTGAGCAGGTTCGAACTTTTTTATCCGGAAAAAAGACAATTCTTTCTCGAGAATGGTGACCAATTCAGCAATTTTGGATATCCCACGATCAGACCATTTTTTTCCCGGCGAATAGGCCTGGACGCGCCGATTCGAGCGGGTGCCCGGCTTAGTGGTAAAATAGATAAAAACTGGCGTATTGGCGGCATGGATATGCAAACCGGAGCAGTAGATTCAGCAGGACTACCATCTCAAAATTTTGCCGTCATAGCATTGCAAAGAAAAATCTTCTCCCGATCCAACATAGGTTTCATCTTTATTAATAAACAGTCCGGAGATCCGCCGTCCGGTTCAACTTCACAACCTTCTGATACAACTAAAACCACTTACAATAAATATAACAGGAATATTGGAATGGAGTTCAACCTGGCTTCTTCTAATAACATAGTCCCCGGTAAATTACTCCTGCTAAAATCATTCACTCCAGGTGTTAAAGGTCAGGATTGGACTCAGGCTGGAAATATTTTATACGCCAGCAAGAAATGGAATTTGTTTTTCCAATATGAATATGTAGGGGCCAGCTACAATGCTGAAGTAGGATATGTGCCGAGAAAGGATTATCTGAAATTGAATCCGCAAATGACCCGTAATTTTTTTCCCAAAGGTGGCATCGTTCTTAGTCATGGTCCACAAATAACTTCAACATATTATTTTAATACTGCATTGCATCGGACCGATAATGAAAGCGTCCTGGCCTATCTGGTTACCTTTCGGGACAGAAGCACAATAACAGCGTCTGTCTTGCATGATTATGTAGAGCTGTTGGCACCCTTTGATCCTACCAATTCGGGCAAGGATTCCCTGGCAACTGGAACGCGGCATTGGTGGAACACGGCGGGCCTGGACATCTTATCCAAACCGCAAAGTCTCTTTACTTATGCTTTGTCCTTTCGATATGGCGGTTATTATGCCAATGGAGAAAAATTAGTACTCTCCGGAACCTTGGGCTATCGCTTTCAGCCCTATGTTAGCATACTGATGAACTTGAGCTACAGTAATCTGAATATGCCTCAACCCTGGGGCAAGACTTCTTTTTGGCTTGTGGGACCGAGGATTGATTTAACGTTGACGAACAAGCTATTCCTGACAACCTTTCTACAGTATAATCAGCAGAGCCAGAACATGAATATTAATGCGCGCCTGCAATGGAGGTATAAACCGGCTTCCGATATTTTCCTGGTTTATACTGACAATTATTTGCCGGCACCATTTGCGGTTCGTAACCGGGAAATTGTGTTGAAATTTAATTATTGGTGGAATCTTTGAGAACGTTGCACCTTTGCGTCTTTGCATCTTTGCGTGAAAAAATAGTTATGGCCTGTAACCTCGCAAGAAATCTGCAACAAACATTTTTTTCTTCCCTTCCATTTGAATTTCGTCACAATAAATCCAACCATCGGCACAAGCAAATCTTAAGTAAGTTTTAGAGTCAGTTTCATGGAAGCCCGGCTTCTTTCCGGTTTTTACGATTTCTCTGCGAGACCGGAATATTTTCATAGTCTTCCCTTCAAAAAGAGTAAATGCGCCGGGAAAAGGGGAAAGACCCCGAATTCGATTAAAGATGCTGAGTGCAGGCTGATCCCATTGAATTCTGCACGTTTCCGTGTCAATTTTTGGAGCAGCTTTCAACATGCCTGACCCTACTTCAAGCTGAGGTTTTTCAATTATTGATCCCTCGAATACTCCTTTCACAGTCCTCGCCAGGACATCTGCACCGATCCATTTCATCCTGTCGTGTAGTTCGCCTGCTGTTTCTTCATCGCCAATGGGAAAAGATTCCTGCAATAAAATATCACCGGTATCAATTTCCTGCCTCAATTTGAAAGTCGTTACGCCAGTCTCTTTTTGGCCATCAATAATCGCCCAATTGATCGGTGCAGCACCTCTATATTGGGGTAGGAGAGACGCGTGAAGGTTTATAGTTCCCATTGGCGGCATTTGCCAGACCACTTGGGGCAGCATCCGGAAAGCCACCACCAATTGCAATTCAGCTTTAAGAGATCGAAGTTGTTCGAGGAAATCCGGATTTTTCAATTTCTCTGGTTGTAAGACAGGAATATTATTTTCAACCGCAAATTTTTTCACTGCGCTTTCCGAAAGCTTCATGCCTCTCCCCGCAGGTTTGTCGGGAGCAGTGATGACCGACACAACATTGAAACCAGCATCTAGTAATTTCGTCAGCGATGCCACTGCGAAATCAGGCGTTCCCATAAATATGATCCTCGGTGATTCTTTCATCATCAATTCTGCTTTATGATAAATATTCGGTTAGGGCTGAAATTTATATCACTTAAAATCCGGATAAAGCAGGTATTTTTTCCTGGTTGCCTTGAACTGCGATAATGCCGGTTCCCAACTTTTTCTTATTTCTGCTTCGGACTTACCTTCTTTGATTTGGTTTTTCAAATGATCGCTGCCTGCCAGTTTATTAAAAAATCCGGATTCCAGGAAAAAATTATCCTTATCGGGGAAAAGTGAATAAGCCTTTATGAGCCATTTTAACTGCATGCGATTTTCCATTCCCAATGCCACGGGATCACTGCTCAGGTTGAATCCATTGCAAACCTGGTTCAAAAGCGGTGGATTCTTGGCCCCTTCGACACTCCTGGGCGTGAATTGATAGTTTGTTTTTGGAAAAATCGGACTGCCGAATTGTTGGAATGGTTTGTCAGTTCCTCTTCCCAAGCTGACAGAAGTTCCTTCAAAAAAACAAAGTGATGGATACAGGTAAATTGCCTGCATGTCCGGCAAATTGGGAGAAGGCCTTGTTGGAAGTATATATTTTGTATTGTGAGTATAATTTTTACAGGGAATGACGAGGAGCTGAAAGCCCGAAGTCCCAAAATCGATTTGATCTCCATGCAATTTCTTAATCATTGAATCCAATGTCTTCTCCGCATCATCTATAGCGTAAATGGTATTTAGATCGCTGCTTAAAGCAGGATTCAGCCATTTTTCGCCAACGATCATTTTCGCATATTCACCAATTGTCATTCCGTAGACCACAGGAACCGGTTGCATGCCAACGAAAGACCGAAATGATGTGTCAAGAACGGGGCCATCAACATAGAAACCATTTGGATTGGGTCTATCCAGGATAATCATCGGCCTGTTATTTTCAATTGCCGCTTCAACAAATTTTTGGAGTGAAGAAATATAAGTGTAGAATCTTACGCCCACATCTTGTATATCGAAGACTAGAATGTCGATATCTTTCAAATCTTCTGCAGAGGGTTTAGTTTTATTTCCATAAAGGGAAATGATTGGTATGCCCGTCACGGGATCTTTCATGTTGGACACTTTTTCCCCCGCGTCTGCCATGCCCCGAAATCCATGCTCGGGTGCAAATATTTTCCTGATGGCAATGTGCTTTTTAAGTAAACTATCCACCAGATGCGTCTTCCCGATTACTGAAGTTTGATTAGCAAAAATACCAACAGACTTACCGCGAAGAAGAGGCAGGTATAACTCCGTTCGGTCGGCTCCGGTTTCAACGAGCGTTGTCTTAGAGGGAACTTTTTGCGCATACACCAGATTAGTAAGCAGTGCAAAGGTCAAAAAAATCTTCATCATATGTCCAAAGATAGGGGTTGAAAGAGAGTTGACAGTTGCCAGTTGTCAATAGACTGCAAAATCAAATTTCACAAAAACATTTATTGGCGGATGCAAATCAATAGCGGTATTTTTGTTGTTTATCTGTAAAAAAAAAATCTTATGCAATCTGTAAAATCCGGTGACACAGTGAGAGTGCATTATCATGGAAGGCTGACTAATGGCAAAAGTTTTGATTCTTCGGAAGGACGTCCGCCACTTGAGTTTACCGTTGGAAGCGGCATGGTAATCAAAGGGTTTGACAATGGTGTGATGGGAATGAACGTGGGGGACAAAAAAACTATTAACATCCCGGTTCAGGATGCATATGGGCCCGTCAATCCTCAAATGATCATAGATTTCCCTGTCGACAGACTGCCGGCAGATCTCAATCCTGAAGTAGGAATGCAACTTCAAATGAGTGATAACTCTGGTCAACAATATCAGGTTGTAGTTAAGGAAGTCAGTAAAGAAGCAATCATTTTGGATGCTAATCATCCGCTGGCGGGCGAGGATCTAATTTTCGATTTAGAGCTAGTGGAGATTGTCTGATTCCTGGCCTTTTGTTTCACACAAAGGCGCCCGCGGAACGCGTCATCAGGCACGGGCCTCTTTTTGTGTGAAACTCCTTTCTAAAGTCAGGACTTTACAGCAACTTCTTTTACCGGCAGAAGGCTCGCGTGATATTTTTTCTCGTACACCCACAGTACCAGCAGAATTGCTATTACAGACAACCCCGTATTTATTATTGATCCCTCGAATCCAAATTCGCCTCCGGTCAGAATAAGATCGCCTTTTAATTCCATTTGCAGCAGGGTGGGCATATTGATTCCGCTTATTTTGTAGCCAAGGATCGGCCCTTCAAAAAAGTTCCAACTCAGGTGAAGGAAGATAGAAAACCAAAGATTTTTGGTGTAGATATAATTCATGCCCAGCAAAATGCCCGCAAGAAAAATATTAATCAACGGAATGAAATTAATGCTTGGATTCTCCATGTGAAATAGCGCAAAAAGGATGGCAGTGACTATCAGGGCAACCCATCGATTGAACGATTCCATGAGATTATTCAGAATATAACCCCTGAATATGAGTTCCTCATAAAAAGCCACTATGACCATCATACCCAAAAGGATGAAAAGTTGCCTTCCGTCAAAAATTATGTCGGTCCAGATAAGATGGCGTGAAAAATAAAGAATGATCGTTCCCAATCCCAAAATGGAAACGGCTAACAATTTCCCTGAGATCAAATCAGCAATATGGCCACGCATTTCAAGTCCCATACTGTAGAAACTTCGGCGATCAAAAAACATTCGAAAAATAATCACAGAGACCAGCGCGGCTATGGCAGCAGCTAAGACACTCGCCATGAGAAATTCGCCATTGAGCATATCGGTCATATTAACCTCTACTCCCTTCTCCTTTCTAATTATCATTGCAAGAAGGAAAATGCTCAAATAACTGAGGGCGACATATACCACACAAAAAATCAATACGCGAAGCCAACCTTGTCTGATTAACGGCCTCCTTGGATAAATTGTGTCCATGTTTTATTAAATGAATTTGACTCTAATTACCAATTCTCAACTATTGCTTTGAGTCCGGATCGTCCTGCTTTGCCTGGTTCATACAAAAAATTATCTTGCATCGCTGTTTGGAACGAATTGCCATCGAAATCGTTTAGAACACCTGCAATTCTCTGGCAATTATCAGAAAAAAACGGCATAATTCATCATACATGTTTGAAAATTACCCATTCACCGTTGCAGAGCGATTCATGCGCTACGTTCAGATAGATACTCAAAGCGATCCCGAGTCCAAGTCATTTCCGTCAACAGAAAAGCAGAAAGACCTTGGATACCTGCTCGTAAGAGAATTGCGGGAAATAGGAATTGCCGATGCTATGCTGGATGAATACGGGTATGTCTATGCTACCATTCCTTCCAACTCAGAAAAAGCGATACCTGTGATTTGCTTTTGTTCACATATGGACACTGCACCGGATTGCACGGGAAAAAATGTGAAACCCATTCTTCATCGGAATTATCAAGGTGGAGATATCCAATTGCCTAATGATTCTTCTCAAATTATTTCACCTGCAGAACATCCTTATTTGAAAGAAAAAAAGGGTGATGATATCATTACGGCTTCCGGAG
>PSRA01000246.1 GCA_003175695.1 Bacteroidota bacterium
TCCCGACAGGAATCGAACCTGTATCAAAAGTTTAGGAAACTTCTATTCTATCCATTGAACTACGGGACCAAAAACGTCTGTGTATCTCCCCGGCATTAAGCTGCGGAGATTAGGGCCGCAAAAATACGACTTTCTCTCCTGAAATGTATTTTTTGATAGATCAATTGCCCAGGTTTTCTTTTAGTTTTGTTTCACCGAATACAAACTGTATTTATCGGTTTTAAACAACACTTCCCCCAAAACTCCCTGAGGCAATTTGTAATTCCTTAGTTCTTCATTAAGCAATAATGCATAACTGACCTGGTATTCACTTAGTAATCTTCTTGCATTGTCTGGCTCGCCGGTCTTTAAATATTGAAACATATTATTTTTATCTCTATACCGCTTGTTAAAATCTACATAAGGATTAGAGAAAATTACGCTGGTAACTACCATCTTTCTTGATGAAGCCATTACAGGAAAAATAGCCGATTCATCCTCACACAGAATTACCTTATTCTCCGGCACGAATTTGAGAATGTAGTTGTAGACTTCAATTCTTTCACTGTCATTTTCAATTCCCCTGGAAATGCGCGGCGGATAAATAAGATCATATCTGCTGATATAAATAGGAAAATATATTATCAGGTACCCAAACACTGCCGCGACAAATATCCAGTTGTTAGCCTTTTCTTGATTTGCCCATTTTATTTTGCTACCAATAAATTTTATAACGACCCTAATGAGAAAAGTAAATCCAAACCCAAAGAAAACAGATTGTAACGCTTTTAAATAATAAAAATAATGAAAGGCCGAAACGGTATCAGGCAGGTTAAGGTGAAGCTTTTCATGAATTTTTGGAAGCGCCATCGTGTAGACATACAAGCCTGCAGTGATAAAAAACCAACTTAAAATGATCTTCCGACTCAACTCATGGTGAAAATTTTTGTAAAACCAAATAAATCCAATTAAGGCAATTAACAGCGACAAAGAGATATTTTCCTTTAGTAACTCAAAACTATTATACCAGATAAAAAGGCCTTCATGTGATTCCGCCAGGTCTTTGTTCATTAGGTGCATGTGATATTTCCCTACGATAAAAAACAATAGAGGGGAAGCAACTACAAAAAAAGGAACGACAACAGCAATTCCCTGATAGACAGACCGCCTGAAAGCCGCATATTCCTTTTTGCGAACCACACTGTAAATTTTAATTACCTGAATATAAAAAGTAATCAGGGCTGCCAGGATAGCGGGAGCTGCATGAGAAAGAAAACTCAATCCCATCGAAACTCCAAGAAGGATAAACCAAGTATAGGTTTGCCTGGAGAAGGCTTTGTAAATCAGGATGATGTTCAGGTACATGAAAAGTTGAGAAAATCCGCTCGGGAACGACCAGGGCGAATAAGTGGCTGCCGTCTCGCCCTCGAGATTTCCGGAGGCAAGAAATAAAAATGAAAGCAAGGAGGCGGTCGCTACTTTATAGTCAGAGAGCAAGACCATCATGACGACAAATAATATCGGGCCCAAAATATTCAGGTAAGTTCCTCCTCTGGCAATCACAATATTTAATGGTATGGCCGATATTTTGACAATGAGAGCCTCAATGGAAGTTAATAAGGGATTATACCAAAGGTATTCTCCTGCATAAGTTGCATCCTGGCCGTAGTTTCCGTGAAGGATATTCTGGGCAAATGACATGTCGCGATATAGATCACCATCAAAAGGCCAGCGCAAATCCCGGGTAACGCTTAAGTTGACTAGGAACGCAATTAACAGCATAGCGAATATCGCCAGCAAGAAGTAAATCCTATTTTTATTGCGCGTGACCCTTGTCATAATTTCATCAGAAAGAAGAATGATCTTTGAAATCTATTTCATGACTCGTATACAACTGTCAAAAGAAGGACTTCATCCACCAAATATTGCGCTGAGTCCACCTTGAAATATACGCATGTTTATCCAGAGCTTATAACTTAATTCGTTAGCCTCGGACGCACGTTTCCCAATCGGTAGAAATTACTGGATTGCAATGTCGGCCAACACTATCCGGAAACTGTAGCCTAAAATAACTTTCCTTAAAAAAATATACCAATAATTTTTTAAGTAACCTGAAAGTTACATAACTTTGGGTAACTTTTGAATTACCTATTATGCAACAAGAAATAAATCAGAGATGGCGCTTTAATCAATCGCCCCAAGAGGTTTGGGAATACCTGACCAAGTCTGATCTATTAGAACAATGGCTGGCAAAAACAGATTTCCAACCGGTCGTTGGACACAAATTCCAGTTCGAGGGAAAGCAAGGTAGCCTCATTTTTTGCGAAGTAAGGGAAGTGGAGCCGTATGCGCGGCTCGCGTACTGGTGGCAGACCAATTCGGCCAAGGACGGCAAACCTTTCAATTCAAAAGTTGTGTGGATCCTTGTTCCGAAAGATAACGGAACGGAATTGCAACTAGTGCACAGCGCTTTCACCTATTTAGAGGACTATACCAAACACAATAACGGATGGACAGTATTAGGAAACCGTTTAAAGCAACTTTTATCTACAATTAAAATATGACAACTCAGGCACTCGATGTTTTCCAGGTAATCGCCGACCCGAGCCGCAGACAAATGCTCCTCATGCTTTCAAAAGACAGCATGACCATCAACTCACTGGCAGAAAACTTTGATATGAGCCGGCCAGCCGTCTCAAAGCATGTAAAAATTCTCTACAATGCAGGTTTTATTTCAATAAAAGACATTGGCAGAGAGCGCCACTGCGTATTAAAACAAGATGGATTTAATGAGTTGCAGGACTTTATCAGTTATTTTGATAAATTCTGGTCAACAAAGCTGAAAAAATTGCAAATACTACTGGATAACAAATCGAAACAATTATCAAATTGAATAAGCAAAATTACTCGGCAACGATAGAGGTAAAAACTCAATGGCGAATTTGTGATCTGCCATCCCGGTCTACATGCTCAATACAGAAGCTAATTTAAGTGGCTCCTAACAAAAAAATTGTCTGGCTAGTGACCGAAAGCAAATTTTCCGATGATGCCCATTAAGTCATCGAATCAATTCTACGGTCCCTTTCATCATTTGATTCTTTCCGTTTCGATCAGTAAACTTCACCATCCAAACATAAGTACCTAGCGGCTGAGGTTGGTTCTGATAAAGGCCATTCCATCCGGCATACGGATCAGAGCTGCGGAACATGAGTTGTCCCCACCGATTAAAAATTTCGAGTTGATAGTTTTGAGCCCTGCCAGGATACCTGAGCCGAAATACATCGTTTATGCCGTCGTTGTTGGGAGTGAACGCGTTAGGAAATGACAAAAGCGCATCGCAGTCTTTAGTCGTCACTATAATAGAATCGGTACCATGGCAGCCTAGACCATCTTCCACCTGCAGTGTGTACATTCCGGCTGACTTTACTTTGATACTCGATGTGCTTTCTCCTGTATTCCAAGTGTACAGAACAAAGTTTCCGTTGGCTTGAATTAAATATTCGCCATAGTTGCAAATCACAGTATCGTCTGGTAAAAAGTTTCTTGGCCCTTGCGCAAAGTCGGTGATGTGAACTGAGTCAGCATTGGCGCACTGGTGCGTATCTGTTACTCGTACCCGATAGTAACCTGTGTCGGAAGCCATGAATTGTTCGCTTTGACTACCATCTTGCCAGGTATAAGTGGCGAAGCCCATCCCGGCATCGAGTATAGTTTTCTGATCCTTACAAATAATTGTTTCTCCTGCAATGTGCACACTGGGCAAAGGATAAACTGTTAGCGATACAGTATCTGAAGTTTGACACTGGTTGTAGTCTGTTGCAACTACAGAATAGGACCCTGCACTCTGTATATCGATCGACCTGGAAGTCTCTCCATCACTCCATGCAAAGCTTTCAAAGACGCCACCATTGACAGTAAAAAACACGTGATTCCCATAGCAAATGGCAGTATCATTTCCAAGCAATGGCTTTTGGGTTGGATAAATGTGAAAAGCCAACTTGCCTGTCCCCTTGCATCCTGCATAATTTTTTACGGTAAGTGTATAGATAGTGTCAATGGCCGGAAAAACAATAACACCATCCCCTGTCGTAGGGGTCATCATATTATATTTAGGTTCCCAGTCATAAGAGGCATACTGGCCGGGAGGATTAATAAGTATTTTATCTGTTGGGCAAATATTTCGCGGAGGTCCCAGGTCAATTGGAATATTGCTTTGATAGGTTACCTGGATGGTATCAGCCTTCGTATTACCGCATGAGTCTGTAACCATCAAATGATATTCGCCGGCAGTCTTAACTTTGAATGAATCTAATATAGAACCGTCTTGCCATAGATATTGATCATATTTTCCAACCGGTCTCAAAACCAACGAGTCGCCTGAACACAAAGTGGTATCATTACCGAGATAAAAATTAAGAAGGGTCGGTGCGACAGTAACAACAATTGAATCATGCATATTGGTACATGGAAAGGGTTTGGTAGCCAGTACAGTGTATTTGCCAGGCGTCTTAAAGAGCAATCGTAGTCTGTTTCCGTCCTGAAAAGTCATTTTGGTATTATTCAAATCATATGTCCAGGTTACAGGATCCGCACAAGTGGGATCTTTATGCGCAACGAACTCAAGTGTATCTTTAAGGTTGCAAACAAAGTTTTTCCCGGCGAGTTTTAAAAATGAGCAAGTTGGTACATAGTCAGGGCAGAGATATCTCAGTTCGGAATTTGGATTGAAACCATTGACTTGCTGATCCATCACTTGCAGAATACTATTTGTAACTACGGGAGTGCCAGGCGAATAAGGAACTACCGGCAAATCTTGCACCGTGGAATATGAATCAAATTCACCACAAAATAGATCCGTTCCTTTGCCGTTAGAATCAACTTTTATCATGAGCAGATTTTCGCTAAATCCATAAAAGGGATTGAGTGTGGAATTTAAACCTTGTCCAATCATGGCCATGCCTTTCTGAGGAGACTGTACTGCCTGCACCAGTTGTTGGTTAGTATAACCTGTATAAAGGCGTTGCCAGAGTATATTTTTGTTAGCGTCGAGCCTCATGTAATAACTCTGATAAGATATGTAAGGCTGCAGATCAAGTACTTCACTACCAGAAAAGAATATTTCCAGATTATTATTTTCATCAACAAAAACGTTATTGCCAATTTGTGCATCTAATTCATAAGGATTCATGATGAGCTTTGCATTCCGGAGATTTCCGTCCAAATCAGTCTCTAATAATGACTGATAGTTGCTCCATTTATTGCTGGCCACATTAATCATCGAATCGGCAAAACCATTCAGAATCAAACCGCCCTTATAAAAATTAATCCCACTTGAGGTATAATACTTATTCGGACTTGAATATCCTTTCCACCACTGTAGATTACCGTTAGTTGCATCAACTTTGAATAACATCGGGAACTGATTCCATTTGTTCAAGTTCGCATCCAACAATTGATAATATGACGCGGACAAATACAGAAAGCCACTTTGTTCTACCAGGTCCGTAAAACGTCCATAATCATCATTGTTAAAAAGGTAAAGTTTTTGCCACAAGAAAGTTCCGGTTTCGGTAAGGCTGGTCAATAATAAATTTTTTCCACTCCATGGGCCAGACATAACCATAAGAGAATGATCAGACAGCTCCTTGATGTTAGTTACCACATTCAGCGGGTTGGTCCCAGTATAACTCCGTGTCCACAAAATATTTCCGTTTTTATCAAGTTTCAACAAATAAGACTTATCAATATTATATGTCAAAACCACTTGTGCAATGAAACCGCCATCATATGTTGCGAGTACTTTGCTGATGAAACATTTTGGTTGACGAGGCAGAAGTATCGACCATAATATGCAACCTGTCTCAGATACTCTCACGAAATAAGGCGAATTATTACCATTTTGATCATAATCTCCAGAAACGCCTGCGAGCAAATATCCATCTGTCTTGTCCGCTGCCATGCAGGAAACCCATTCGTTGGAATTCGGAAGTCCATATGTGACATGAGTTCTCTTGATGTCGGTAGGAGGAATGCCATTTCTAATTACATAGGTGAGCGCTGTGTCGGTGCAATTCCCCTGGTGTGCAACAAGCATCACCGGTGTAACACCAACCGAAGGAACGAAATTTAAAAGGTCCGGAGAAGTGTACTGATTATAAACATCCACCAGCCATTCATAAGAATCGGCATTTTGGCTGGTGTTGGTAAAACTAATGGGAGAACCAGACCACACTGTATCATTACCTGGCGTAAAGCTCGCATGGACGGTGCAACCACCGGCGAGAATTTTTGACTTGGTTGTTGAACTTGTAATGGAAAGTTTTGGCTTTTGAGACAGTTGCAGTTTGATGAATTCTTCTGTTGCACGCTGGATTTCTACACGTTTGGCCTCGGGCCACGCAATTGGTTGGTTAGGATCTGAAATTGGATTTCCTACCGTTTGCGATTGCTGCGCAATGCCCGATAGGATCAAAAACCAAGAGCATATAAAAAGAAGAGTAGGTTTAAGCATTGGGGAAGGCCAAAAATAATAATTCGGACAATGATTTGCAACTTGAAAAAAATCAGGTAAACATGGCAGTTATAGTGATCTCAAATACCCAGTCATTAGAGCTATGGGACAAACAATTCAAGATTTTGTGCCTCAGCATTGGAAGATTGAAGATTCTGTGACTGGAGACCTGAACCATGATTATAGATTCGACTGGGGAATAATGCTAGTTTGTGACGACAGTGTTAAAAAGACGAACCAAAGTGGTGGGATAAAAGAAACTATTTTTGTTCACCCAAGAATTCTAGCAATTCTTCTGCGAGATGACTCAATGAAATGTCTTCGGTTACTAGATGAAAATCACAAGTTTGTTCCAGGTTTTTCAGATCTAAAATACTTAGATCCGTACGAAGGAATTGAGATTAGAGACGGTATATTTAAAATTAATATTACCTGGAACTATGGTGCTGCCCACGATGCATTAACTTACTCATTCCGATATCAGAGTGGTCAATTTGTGCTGATCGGTGCAGAAAGCAATTATTACAATCCGGCTATTAGGGAAGGACGTGACCGCAGTTTTAATTTTCTGACAAAAAAATGGAAGGAACAAAATGTTATTGAGTCTTCAACAAAGAATTCAAGCAAAGAAATCTGGCATTCACTCCAACTAAAAAAACCAAAAACA
>PSRA01000273.1 GCA_003175695.1 Bacteroidota bacterium
AAAATTATTTTTAATATTGTGTAGGGAAATTTGTTTCCCGGTACTTACTAACCCATCCAAATAATGAAAGCCTCACTGAAAAGTGGGGCTTTTTAATTTTCGGGCAAGTCTTCCTTCTCTATTTTTATGTTCTAAAATGCAGGTTCTTGCCTCACTATTTCATCGTTTACAAACCATTCCAGGTGCTCTCACAATTTTCATCGCAGGAGCAAAAACTCACGTTGAAGGATTTCTTCCTTGTACCCCAGGATGTATATCCGGTAGGCCGATTGGATTACGACAGTGAAGGACTGCTCATTCTAACCAATGATGTTCAACTCAATCACCGATTACTTCATCCGTCGTTTGCCCATGAACGGGAATATTGGGTGCAGGTGGAAGGTGAGATCAATCCAAAAGCAATTCACCTGCTGGAATCAGGTGTGACGATTTCAATTGATGGCAAACCATTTAAGACGAAACCTTGTGAAGCCGATAAATTTTCGACGGAGCCAATTGTGCCACCTCGGCAACCGCCCATTAGATTCAGGAAAAATATTCCTACCAGTTGGGTCCGGCTCGTTCTCAGCGAAGGCAAGAATAGGCAAGTAAGAAAAATGACAGCAAAAGTCGGCTTTCCAACCTTGCGATTGATCAGGTACCGGGTTGAATCATTGTTGATAGACAATATGCAGCCGGGCGATATGATTGCATTGGAAAAGCAAGCGATCTATCAAAAACTTTTTCAACGTTCAACCTAAATCCTTGTTCAAGCCAAACACCGGGAAAATGACTTAGAGATGAATTGCTTATCTTTCCATTTTTAAATATAGATACTATGGTTAAATCCATGACGGGTTTTGGACGGGCCGAACAAACAGTGGGCGACAAAACCTTCCTGGTGGATATCAAATCCCTAAATGGGAAACAATTTGAATTGCAACTGAAATTGCCTGGATTCCTGAAGCCTTATGAATTTGAAATCCGAAAACTCATTTCGGAAAAACTTGGTCGGGGTAGCCTGGATTGCATTATAAGCCTGAAGCAAACCGGCAGTGCCAAACCAGTCAGCATCAACACCGATCTGGCCAAAGCTTATTTTAAGGCGTTGGAAGAATTGTCTGAAGAACTCAAACTGGACCCAAGCCACATTCTCAGCACCCTCGTTAAATTGCCTGAGGTCATTACGCCAACAGGAGATACTTTGTCCGAGGATGAATGGAATGAATTCAAAAAAGTGATCTTATTGGCTATCGATGATCTCAATCTTCACAGACAGGAGGAAGGAAAGGCATTAGAAGAAGATATGGTCAGCAGGATTGAGAACATTCTAAAACAACAGGAAGAAGTCATCAAACTTGAGCCGCTTCGCCAGCAAAAAATCAGGGACGGCTTAAAGAAACTATTGGAAGAACAGGTAGGAAAAGATAACTATGATTCAAACCGTCTTGAGCAGGAGATCATTTATTATATAGAAAAAATCGATATAAGCGAAGAACAGGTGAGATTGAAAAATCACTGCGATTATTTTAAATCGATCCTGAAAGAACCTGAAGAGAGCAAGGGCAAAAAACTTTCATTTGTTTTGCAGGAAATCGGAAGAGAAGTGAATACCACTGGATCCAAAGCGTATGATGCAACCATTCAGAAATGTGTCGTGCTCATGAAGGACGAATTAGAAAAAGCTAAAGAACAAGTCTTGAATGTATTATGATTGACCGACTGATTTTTATACATTCCCTTCAGCTACTTACCCAAACCTATACACGAAGAACCCTGGTTTTTTGAATATGAAATTATCGATTCACCATCCTAATAAAACGGCTAACCTCTTCACCCTGGGATCCTTTCTGTTATCGCTGCTTCTCACATCCTGCGACCTGAACACAGGCGTATTCGAAAAGAATGTTGCCATTCCCGGGCATCAATGGGAAAGTAGCTTTAAACCTGAAATTACTTTTGATGTACAGGACACAACTGCCCTTTATAATGTGTACCTGGTGTTGAGACATACAGATGCCTACAATTTCAACAATATCTGGATCAGGGCTACTGTACAGGAGCCCGGTTCTGCGGAAGCGAAGAATCAACAATATGACCTTGCCCTGGCAACAAATCAGAGTGGGTGGCTGGGTACTGCTATGGACGATATCTATGAAACCAGGTTATTGATACAACCTCAGACCAAATTCAGGAAAACCGGTGAATACCATTTTACTATCGAACAATTGATGAGGGAAGATCCCTTAAAAAATGTTCTGAATGCAGGAATCAGGGTCGAAAAAATCAAATGATCTCGCCAGATACTAAGTATACGGGTCAATTTGTTGGTAAATTGTAAGCGACTTCCAAAGTCAAGGAACTTGTTCAAGAGAAAAAGCTTTCATATTAGTCCATTCATCTTCTGGGCACTTCTGCTTTATATTGTGGTGGCGCTGGTGTTTTGGTTCCTGGAATTGGAGAACCAGAACAAACGCATGGCAGCATATCAGCTGCAGGAATTGAAGAAGGACGACCCGGCATATGTGAACAAACTGGATCAAATCTCACTTGAGAAAAAAAATAAGACTGCACAGTACATAAGTGAAGGCACTGTGTTCCTGCTGGTAATCTTAGTGGGCGCTTTTTTCCTGTTTCGCGCTATTCTTCGACATATTCGAATCCAACAACAACAGCAAAATTTTATGATGGCTGTTACACATGAATTGAAAACACCCATTGCAGTAACCAAGCTAAACCTGGAAACCATTCAGAAATACAAGCTCGACGAAAATAAACAAAGCAAGATCCTGCGGTCATCTCTGCAGGAAATAAACAGGCTGGACAGCCTGGCCAATAATATTCTCATTTCGGCTCAACTGGAAGGCGGCTATTACCAACTTGCCAGGGAAGATCTCGACTTTTCACAAATCACGCTGGCCGCCTCATCTAATTTTCGGGATAGAAATGCCGATAGAAATTGGAATATTGATATTGATGCCGGCATTCATCTGATAGGCGACCGGCTTTTATTAGCGATCCTGGTTAACAATCTCATCGAAAATGCGGTGAAATATTCACCTAAATCTTCTTCTATATCAATCTCTCTCAAAAAGGAAGCTAATCATGTCAATCTAAAGGTAAAAGATGAAGGCCCTGGCATTTCTGCCAATGAAAGAAAAAAAATATTCAGGAAATTCTACCGGATTGGCAACGAAGAAACGAGAACTTCCCAGGGAACTGGCCTTGGGCTTTACTTATGCCGCAAAATTGCATCTGACCACCAGGCCAGGATTGTAGTTTCTAATAATTCGCCAGTGGGAAGTATTTTTACAGTTAGTTTCTGACATGGATAAATGGATCAACGAATTCAGGAATATATTCAAAAATTAGTCATGACCGGAACTCCCAAAAAATCCATATTACTCGTGGAAGATGAGGAAAACCTTCATGACGCGTTGCGATTGAACCTGGAATTGGAAAATTACGAAGTTACCTCAGCCTACGACGGTAGCGAGGCGCTAAAAGCCATCGAACAGGAATATTTTGACCTTGTTATTCTCGACGTGATGCTTCCCGGAATAGACGGAATCAATGTAACCGAAACGATTCGCGTTCAAAATAATAATGTTCCCATCCTTATTTTAAGCGCAAAAAATACAAGTGCAGACAGGGTATTGGGACTCAAAAAGGGGGCCGACGATTATTTGAATAAACCATTTAACCTGGAGGAATTGCTCTTGCGGGTGCATAAGTTAATCGACAAGAGTAAAAAAATGTCAGACCGGGATTCAGTCAGCGACACCTATTCCTTCGGAATGAATACAATCGACTTTAGGGCTCAGGAAGCCACTACCAGGAACAAAGAGAAAATCCAGTTGAGCAAGAAGGAAACGATGTTACTTAAGCTCCTCATCGAAAACAAAAATGAGGTTGTCCCCAGGGAGAAGATCTTGCAAACGGTTTGGGGATATAACGTGTATCCCACCACGAGGACCATCGACAATTTCATCCTTAATTTTAGAAAATATTTTGAAGAAGACAGCCGGAACCCCAGGTATTTTCATTCTGTAAGAGGGGTAGGCTATAAGTACACTGAATAATCGATTAGCCAACCAAATCAACGATTTTCTCGGCTCTTAGCAATATGCGCTGGATATCCGCTTCATTGTAATCCGGGGTATACAATTTCATCTCGCATTCATTTAATGTACTATTCAGCAGGTTGGTATTTTCAACAGACCAGCCAGCCTCCTGCAGGTGCATGATGACGTTATGCTTATTCAATTCGCTTGCGGGCATTTTGAGCCTATTGCTTAAAATCTTCCAAATTGCCCGATTTAGCTCAGTATAGAATGACTTATAATCGCCATTGTTCAGCAGTTGTTTTGAGTACAACAGTGGATCTTCGGGTATGGCTGACAGTTGGGCCAATCTTGCCAATTCAGCTTCCCGCGCCAAAAGAGCGGCCTCTTGTTCAGCCAGCCGTGCCTGGCGCAGCTTCCTGTTTTGAACTAACAGAAACGTCGCTAATCCTGCCAGGATCATGACAGCGAAAACCCATTCGAGGTGGTTCTTTAAAAAATACAGTGTGCCATTCTGGTTATCAGTCGATACGAGGGGAGGGGCGACATATTTTGGAGAAGTTTTTTTCCTGGAAGCTTTTGCAGAAAAAGTTACCGGTTCTGTGCTTGTTGTCTTGTAGGAATTTGATTGGGGATCGAAATATGAAAATTGAAAGGCAGGAATTGTATAGTCCCCCGCCTTTTTGGGAATGAAATTATAATCAAATGTTTTTGAGCCGCCAATTGGTGCAATGGTTTTATCGATCTCTTCTTTTGTAGTGGGATCATACGTTTCTACGCCGTCTGGCCAGGGGACAGCAGGAGCGTTGACCACCGGGATATTGCCGCTTCCCTTTAATGTGACCCGAAAAACGGCTGCATCATCGGCCGTGACGTTCTTTGTTTCAACGTCAGCCTTAATTGAATAATGACCCACTGCCCCTGAAAAGTCAGCGGGCTTATTTAGATCTGGTAAGGGTTTGATGGAGATAGCTACCGGCTTGCTTTCGAGTGTTACCTTTTGGTCAATTGGCGTAGCACGGGCATTTTCATCGAGCAGATCATCAAAAAGATCCCGTAAAGGACTCCCGCTCGATTTATTCTTTCCTTTCTCATTTTTCAGGAAATGAACCGTGTTGTCTATTTCTACAGGGTCCAGGTCAACCTTGCCCGATTGAAGAGGAATGAGTTGCGCTTTTCGAATGATGTGAACGGTAAAAGGTTTCCCATTTATTGTTTCAATAGAAGCAGCATCATTGTTTGGATCAATCATGTCATATACGCTAAACCCGTTGAGGGAAGGGTGTCTGACAACCCTGGATTCCGACTGAAGGCGGGAATATAATTTATATGTAGCAACGATGGGCTCTCCTACATAGCAATCCGTCTTGCTCACATCTACTTTGACGAACAAATTCTTACGGATCTTTTCATTGATGTCTTCATTAGGCTTTATAAAGTATTCGCGGTCCACATCCTCCTGCTCTCCAGGCCAGATGGACCTTGCCGTAGGCTGGGTATTGGGGATTGGAGTGACAGAACTGGCCTTGCTAACGTCAATGGCTACCCTATTTGAATGCATGAGCTTGCCATCCACCATGGCAGTTGCTCCTGGTATGGTAAACTTGCCGGCTTTAACAGGCTGCAAAATGAATGACAACGCTTTGTATTGCGTCATACTTCCATTCACTACGCTCATGCCGCTTGACTGAATGGGTCCTTGTACGACTTGAAATTCAGAGAAATTGGGAGGTACAAGATGCTCAATTTGCTGGGCATTCTCAACAACAAATTCCACTTGTACGAGGTCATTGCGACCAATTTCTTTGCTGGAGATCACGGTGGTAAATTTCACCTGCGCCATCGACATAATCGATGATATGAGCAGGGAAAACAGCAGTGTAAAGCGGGAGAATAAATTTGTTGCGATACCCAATGATTTTAGTGCTTATTTACCTCTGCAAATATAATTCCTTGATAGGGTTAAAAGAGCGTTAAATTCAATCAAGGTCACATGCAAAGCTTGAAACGCCTCTTAAAGATCACCACGCTGTGGACGTAAAATGATCTCCTCCACACAGGCTCTTAATGACAATTGGGATGCGCTGTATACCATCGCAGCTACATCATGTGCTTCCATCAGTCGGGCCGGATCAACACCTGCCGACGCCCAGGAATCGGTATATGCAGCGCCGGGATAAACAGCCGTAACTTTAATACCATATTCCTTCATTTCTTCCCGGAGATTTTTTGAAAAGCCGGCCATGGCAAATTTGCTAATACTGTAAGCTCCTCCGTTATGATAGGCCTGAAGGGCAGCAATGGAGCAGATATTAAAGATATGGCCATGCTTTTGTTTCATCATTTCTGGTAACAACTCCCTCGTTAGGTGGTAAGCACTGTACAAATTAATGGCAATTAAATTTTCGAGCACACCATCGCCTTCATTGTGAACAGAACCTGGAATAAATTGTCCCGCATTGTTGACTAAAACATCCAGGCGTCGATTTTCTTCATTTTTCTTTCGTGCTTCGTTCAGCGCCCATTGTCCAAATGCTCTGGCCTGGGTCTTATCCGCCAAATCAAATGGTTTTGCTTTGATAGAGGCAGTCGGGTACCTGGTCGTCAGGTTCTCTAAAGCCTTATACATCAAGACTTCATTTTGTGAAGTCAGCAAGAGATCGAATCCATTTTTTGCAAATATTTCTGCGGTAGCAAATCCAAGTCCCCTGGATGCTCCTGTAATCACAGCATTCATGATTCAGGCATT
>PSRA01000074.1 GCA_003175695.1 Bacteroidota bacterium
CTGATTCATGACAACCAAATCAATACAAGAGGCTGCCCGGCAAACCATTCAGCAGGAAGCCGCATCAATCGCCCAATTACAAGATTTTATTAATGAGAGCTTTGTGAAGGCTGTCGAACTTATTTCGGTATGCGAGGGCCGGTTGATCGTTAGTGGCATTGGCAAGAGCGCTATTATCGCTCAAAAAATCGTTGCCACCCTGAATTCGACCGGCACTCCCTCTCTTTTCATGCATGCGGCAGACGCTATTCATGGCGATCTTGGCATGGTGCAAAAAGGTGATATTGTCATGATTATCAGTAAAAGCGGAGAAAGCCCTGAGATCAAAGTCCTTTTGCCACTGATCAGGGATTTTGGCAATAAGATAATTGGCATGGTCGGCAATGCGCATTCTGTTTTGGCAAAGAAAGCCGACATTTTTTTAAATACGACCGTTTCAGCGGAAGCTTGTCCAAATAACCTGGCACCGACCAGCAGTACGACCGCACAATTGGTAATGGGAGACGCACTGGCTGTTTCGCTGATGCATGTAAGAGGATTCAACAGCGACGATTTCGCCAAACTTCATCCCGGTGGAACATTGGGCAAGCAACTTTATTTGCGCGTTCATGATATTTATTTTCACAATGCAAAGCCACGAGTTTTGGAAAATGCTCCACTGAAAGAAGTGATTCTTGAAATTACTTCCAAACGATTAGGCGCAACCGCAGTAACGGATGAGAATGAAGAGCTACGTGGAATCATCACTGACGGGGATTTGAGAAGGATGCTGGAAAAAAATGTGTCACTTGGAACTATTATTGCTAAGGATATCATGTCAAAAAATCCAAAGACTATTAGCGCTGATGCATTAGCGGTGGAAGCAATTCATAAATTAAGAGAAGCGGATATCAGTCAATTGGTGGTGGTCGCCGGAAAAAAATACTTGGGATTTATCCATATGCATGATTTGGCGAGGGAAGGATTTATTTAGTCCTCGGGAGTCGGATGCTTGACGCTGGACGCCGGATAGAAATTAAAATTAGAAAATGCACGAACATCATTACGTAGTTATTATGGCGGGGGGAATTGGTAGCAGGTTCTGGCCCATGAGCAGGCAGGATTATCCCAAACAATTTCTCGATATCCTCAATACAGGAGAAACCCTGATTCAAAGTACCTTTCATCGATTTGCTGCTTTTATCAAGCCGGAGAATATTTTTGTCGTCACCTCCAACGAGTATATCAAGATCGTGCGGGAACAATTGCCTGAATTGCCAGCTGTGAATGTGTTGGGAGAGCCTTCCAGGAAAAATACGGCACCCTGCATTGCTTATATCTCATTCAAATTACAACAGAAGGATCCAAAAGCTTCATTGATTGTGGCTCCGGCCGATCATTTGATTCAGGACAAAAAGGCTTTTAATAAAGTCTGCCTGGAAGCTCTCAGCTTCGTTAATAAGCACAACGCCATTATTACGCTGGGCATAACACCGCTTCAGCCAAATACCGGATACGGATATATTCAGCGGGAACAACACTCCGTAAGCGACAATGTTTACAAAGTAAAAACATTCACTGAAAAACCGAACCTGGAGCTTGCTAAAACATTTCTCTCCAGCGGTGATTTCTTATGGAATGCAGGCATCTTCGTTTGGCAGGTTAAAAATATCATCAAAGCGTTTGAAAAATATCTTCCGGAAATGTATGATGTTTTTGTAGCGGAGAAAGAGTCATTCAATACCGAGAACGAGAAAAAAGCCCTGGAACACATTTATCCACTGTGCACAAATATTTCCATCGACTTCGGCATCATGGAAAAAGCAGAAAATGTTTATGTGATTCCCTCATCCTTTGGTTGGAGTGACCTGGGCACATGGAACAGTGCTTATGAAAATTTACACAAGGATTATCTCGAGAATGCGGTAGCCGGAAAGAATATAGTCGTGATCGATGCAACAAAATGCATGATTCACGCTGATGATAAAAAATTACTCGTATTGCAAGGATTGGACGATTATATCATAGTCGATACTGATGACGTTCTGCTCATCTGCAAAAAAGACAAGGAACAGGAAATCAAGGACTATGTGGCAGAAGTGAAAAAAAATATTGGCGATCAATATCTGTAACGATAACTAACGGTTATTGGCACCATCATAAATTACTTTAGCACAAGTAAATACCTTTTGAACCATTATCTCTGCAGGTCTGTTTTGTCTTTGTTCATTTTTCCATCTAATTTGCAGATTGACATTTTATCCACGGAAGAACAAAGAATAGACTATGTCCCCTATTCCTCTCCATAATATCTTGTTCCTCGACATCGAAACAGTTCCTCAATACGCTGATTTTAGTTTGGTGCCTGAGGAATGGAAAGAATTGTGGGCAAGAAAATCAGCTTATTTTATTAAAGACAAGGAGACGGATAGCCCCCATTCGGTATATCCAAACGCCGGCATTTACGCGGAATTTGGCAAAATAATTTGCATCAGTTGCGGTGTCATCTCAACATTGCAGGAAGAAAAAAGGTTTCTGATCAAATCCTTTTACGGCGATGATGAAAAAACCATTCTCCAACAATTCTGCGAAATGTTGGGTAAGTGGGGAACGGGAACGGATAAATATCTCTGCGCTCATAATGGCCGTGAATTTGATTTTCCTTATTTGTGCAGAAGGCTGTTGATTCATGAGCTTTGTGTGCCCTCCATCCTGTTCAGCCATTCCAGGAAAAAGTGGGAGCTTCCTCACCTGGATACTATGGAACTGTGGAAATTCGGCGACTACAAAAATTATACTTCACTAAACCTGCTGGCACTTACACTTGGTATTCCTACTCCCAAAGATGATATTGATGGAAGTATGGTTAATGCCGTGTACTGGCAACAACAGGATCTCCAACGCATTGTCCTCTACTGTCAGAAAGACGTCTTTACTGTTGCGCAGGTTTACCTGCGACTATACGGCGAGTCATTGATCCGGCCCGGAAACATTGACATCAAGTAAAACCTTAGTACATGAATATCAAAAGGACCAATTTTTCTTCCGGCGCAAAGTGGGAAGCCATCGTGGGCTACAGCCGCGCTGTCAGGATGGGAAATACTATTGAAGTGACCGGCACCGTCGCGGTGAACGAAGAAAATCAACTTGTCGGCAAAGATAACGGATACGAACAAGCGAAATTTATCATCGGCAAAATTGAAAAAGTATTAAAACAGGCAGGGGCATCACTCCAGGATGTAGTGAGAACGCGCATGTTCGTTACAGATATTTCCCGTTGGGAGGAGTATGGTAAAGCGCATGGAGAGTATTTCAAAGATATCCGGCCTTGTACAACTATGGTTGAGGTAAAAGCATTGATAGAACCAGGTTACCTGATCGAAATCGAAGCAACGGCAATAGTAGGTGATGAAGGCCGTTGACAGTTTGGTTGACAGTTGACAGTCCTTACATACTGGCTGATAAAATAATTCACCTTAAATGAATGAAAAGACTACAACTGTCAACTTCTCTCATTACTCGCCACCGGGTTTTGCCCCAGGCAATCGCTTTGCCAGCCATTTGATCTGGCCATTGTGATTGGACTCATGTTCACACACATGAAACCACTTGCAATAATTATTGGTAGGTTGGTCTGCAAAGAATTTTGGATCTACTTTCATCAGCCAGTCGTCATCACGCTTGCGGAATTCTGCCAATGTTTTTTCCCTGACAGAAGAAAGTATATCTGTATAATAAGACAGATCATTCCCTTTGATTGTCTTTCTTGCTGGTTCTCCCAGATTCATTGGCACTTCCCATTTCTTTTTGTAATCATCTGGAAATTTATCCCAGGAAATCCCCTCAAAAGTATGAACCTGATAAAACGATTCTGTAGCGGCCAGGTGGAGTAGCAAGGCGCCGATGGTATTAGCATTCGCATCGAAGAGGTGATCCAGGTCGGCCTGCTTCATGTTTTCGACGCTCCGTAAAACAACCCATCGCATCCAGGTCATCATAGAAACCAATGTTCCAATTTGCGGTGAAAAGCCGGCCTTCGGGCCGATAATGCTGATATCATTGTCTACCGGTAATCTATGTCCATATCCGAATTGCGGAAGTATGCCAAAACTGGTAATTCCAGTAGCCACCAAAGTGGTGGATTTAATGAATCCGCGTCTGTTTAATGTTTTGTCTGTGGGGTGCATAAAAACGATTTAAATGTGAAGAAATCTGAAGAGTCCCGAGGCAAACGCGAGAAGCGCGAAAGTTTGGATATGGCGGATTCTTTGAAAGTCGGCGAACTTGGTGGAATACGATCGAACGTGATTAAATTTACGCCAACTAAAGTGTAACGAAAAATTTTTGCATTGGAACTTCATTCCAAACTGCCTGATACAGGCACAACCATTTTTACGGTGATGAGCGCTCTGGCTACAGAGCTCAAAGCGATAAACCTGGGCCAGGGATTCCCTGATTATCCCATGAGTGAAGAATTAATTTCATTGGTGGATTCGTCGATGAAAGAAGGATTCAACCAGTATGTCCCCATGCAAGGTTATTTTCCTTTGAGAGAAGCCATTTCAAAAAAGATTGATTCACTTTATCATGCCGATATTAACCCCGATTCACAGATAACCATTACCCCGGGCGGCACCTATGCGATCTATACGGCCCTCACTGCTGTTTTGGAACCCAATGATGAGGTGATCATTTTTGAACCAGCTTATGACAGCTATATTCCGAACGTAATCATCAACAAGGCGAAGCCTGTTTTGATTCCACTTAGTTTTCCGGATTATAAAATTGATTGGGACCTTGTCAGAAGGAATATTTCGGAAAGAACGAGAATGATCATGCTGAATTCTCCGCATAATCCCACAGGTACAGTTCTGGACGAAGCAGATATTGATCAGCTCAGGCAAATTGTAAGAGGAACACGCATCCTGATCTTATCAGACGAGGTATACGAGCACCTTGTTTTTGATGGCAAACCACATTTGTCCATGCTGCGTTATCCCGATTTATTTGCCAGAAGTTTTGTATGTTTTTCCTTTGGTAAAACTTATCACTGTACAGGTTGGAAACTGGGCTATTGCATCAGCCATCCCACATTGATGTCAGAATTCAGAAAAGTGCACCAGTTCAATTGCTTTAGCTGCCATTCTCCTTCACAAGTAGCACTGTCCCGATTTTTGCGCAACGAGCAAGCCTATCTTTCACTGGGAAAATTCATGCAGGAGAAAAGAGATTATTTTCAGGAATTAATGTCGTCCACACCTTTCGTGCCCCTGAAGAGCCAGGGAAGTTATTTTCAGGTTTATCGTTACGATAAGATCAGTTCCGAGCCGGATACAGAATTCGTGATGAGGCTGACGAGAGAATATGGCGTTGCCGCCATACCATTGTCAGTTTTTTATAAGTCAGGAACAGATAACAAAGTGATTAGGTTTTGCTTTGCAAAGAAAAAAGAAACCCTGGAAAAAGCAGCTGAACGCTTAAGTAGGATGTCACGCAAAGAAGCAAGGTAAGCAAAAGCGCAAAAGTGGCCGGGTGTTACTTTTTGCGCCTTTGCGTGAACCACAGAATATCAGGAAGCTTCACTTAATACCGTTTTCTCAGGCTTCACCAGGCTCTTCCGGTATTTGTCATGAATAATCTCACTCAGAGGCTTTTCATAAACTTTACTTTCAAGCCAGGAAATAATATCTAAATAAACAAATGAGCGGGTCTCAAAACGATTTTTTTCCAGGTGTTTGATCTTGTTTAGCAAATTCTCCAATTCCGGCTTCAGTTTTCTCGGCGAAATGTCAAATGATTTACGCAGAAAGCGGAACATTTCTTCTTCCACCACCGTCAGGTTTTTCATTTTCGCCATGAAGCGATAGACGGATTTGGTGAGTGACTCAATGATCTCATCATTTCCTAATTCATAATGGGCAATCAGGTGCAAAAGCCGGGCATAACACTGAATATCATACCGGAGATCCACATGGTCGTTTATGATCTTTTGGAGATAGTCGATGGAGCGTGCATATTCACCGCTACAAAAATAGAGGTTAGCAAATTTGTAGTTGAATACCAGAATGCGGTGCCTGTCAATATACAGAGCATATTCAGTCAACTTCGCTTCCACATAAGGAATCAATGAAAGACTTTCCTTGAAAGTGCCCGTCATCAGGTGCTGGTTAATTTTAGCACCATATATGTAAATAAAAGTATGAATCCGGAAGTTATCGTGATGCCTTGCAACGTTTGTTTCGGCATATTCTTCGAATTTCTTCAAAACAACGCTGAATTTTTCATGATAGCGAAGATCATATAGTGAATTCAGCAGATTGTGCATCCCCTTCACATAGTGTCCCGTTTCCACTGCAATCATCTGCGGCTCGTTGTCAAAAAGATCGATCCATTTTTGACTATAACGATAATACATCAAAAAATCCTGGCGTATAAAAGCATACCAGCTATAACTCTGGTACAGATATAATTTCTCGTAGAAATCAGATAGCTTTTCGGCATGCGGAGGAACATTATTCTTGAAAAATTCCTTTATCTTTTTTTCATCCTGCTCATTTCGGGCATGACCATTTTGCACATACCACCTGTAAAGCAATAACGCCAGGTTCGAGAGTTTGGTAACCCGGTCAATGTGATCGCTGATCTCAGTGGCTTCCTGGGTGAGACCTTGTGTTTTTTCCAGGGAGCTTCTCGTAATATGAAGAGTCTCTATCTTTTTTTCAAGCGAAATCAGCTGGGCAAGGAAATTGAACTTATTATTTGCCTTTGCGATTTCCTTTGCCCTTTCGAGAATTTTCAGACTCTGCAACTTCAAGCCCTTGTTGTAAAGTAAACGGGCATTGTCCATATGCTCGCTCAGTTGCAAATCAGTATTCTCGGTTGTCTTTAATAGGCGCAGGCTGGCAAGCAACTGCTTATATAAGTGTGTTTTGAGATTCGAAAGTTGAGGCTTGGTAACAAAAGGCAATTTTTTAAGAAGTAATTTCTCATCGTATTCCGCCAGGCTGTCCAGGGCGTCGAATAATTGGACGATCTTAAGATCCTCTTTGGCGGAACTTCGCTTTATATATAGTTTAAAATGCCTTTTTTCCGACTTTTCCAGGGAATGGATTAATTGGAAAAGTATGTCTGCAGAACGGTTGGCCATCATTACAAATTTTAGCTGAAACTCAATGCTGATAAGGGTTTTATGAAAGAACGAACCCTTTTGGCATAATTAAATCAAAGGTAAGTTGTTTTGAACGGTTCAAAGACAGACTATACTTTTGTTGTGCAATGAGCTGATGATGATAGTGAATATGGCAGGCAATCGTTAAGGAAGTAATCGTAAGAGGCTCAAGATGAATACATAGTATTCAGAAAAAAATAGATTCTACTTTTTTTTCATATGGCAAGCAATCGTTAGAGGTCAGCTGTTTCTACAGTGGACCTTTTTTTTTAACCTGGAGCCAAAGATATAAAAGTTCTGGAGATCTTCATAATTTGATAATATTTCTTTTTTGCCAGTGTTGTACCTGTTAACAGATTATTTTTCAATCCTTTAAGGGCAACCTACCATCTCAGGATTAAATTCTAAATATTTGTTTTCAAGTCCGGCCTAATTAATCGTATATTTACGATATAAGATTAAACTGACAAGCAGAAATGGCAAACAATAAGAAACAATCCTTCGAAACGCAAGACCAATCCTTAGCAGCCTTTGCTAAGGCTTTGTCACATCCTGCCAGAATAGCTATACTTAAGGAACTGGCTGCGAAGAATGAATGTATCTGCGGGCAAATTGTTGAAGCCCTTCCATTAGCTCAGTCCACAGTGTCCCAACACCTCAAAGAATTAAAAAATGCCGGCCTCATCTCGGGAGAGATAGATGGCCCGCGAAACTGTTATTGTATTAATTGGAAAGCCTTTGAAGATTTTTCATATGAATTTGAGAATCTTTTTAACATGATCAGGACAAGGAACGATCAAAATTGTTGCGATTAATTACTCATCATAAAAAGTAAAGCCATGAACACAAGTATCAAAAAGGACCCAACATGTTGTGATTCAGACAGCGGATGCTGCACTATTACTGATTGGGGTTGCTGTTAACAATGAATCCGGCGATTGAAAAATCGCCGGACTTTTTTAATTTCCACTTTATGACCATAGGACCGGTAACTGAGGAACATTGGCCTTCCATCAGGAAAATTTATGAAGATGGAATTCTCACCGGGCACGCAACTTTCCAAATTTCGGCGCCTGATTGGAAGGAGTGGGATCTCTCACACCTGAAAAAACCCAGGCTCGTAGCCAAAGAACAAGAACAGATTATAGGTTGGGCCGCACTCACCCCTGTTTCAGGAAGATGCGTATATGCAGGTGTAGCAGAAGTAAGTATTTATATTGCTCAACATGCCCGCGGAAAGGGCGTCGGAAAATATTTGTTGCAAGCGTTAATCGATGAAAGCGAAAAAAGTAATCTTTGGACCTTGCAAGCTGGAATCTTTCGGGAGAATCTCGCAAGCCTCGCCATTCATCAGCATTGTGGATTCAGAATCGTCGGCTTCCGCGAAAAAATTGGAAAAATGAATAACCAATGGCGGGACACTCTTCTTTTGGAAAGGAGAAGTGACAAGATTGGAATGGAATAAGAAATGAAAAAGAAAATTCTATTTGTTTGCGTCGAGAATAGCAATCGTAGCCAGATGAGTGAAGCCTTTGCCAGAATTCATGGATTCGATTCAGTGGATGCCTTCAGCGCGGGGAGCAAGCCAAGTGGAAAAGTCAATCCCAAAGCAATCGCTTCCATGGAAAAAATCGGTTATGATCTGACCGCTCACCATTCAAAATCTTTAGACGAGATCAAGTCACACGCACCATTTGACGTGGTTGTCACGATGGGTTGTGGTGATGCTTGTCCATGGATGCCCGCATCTGCTTTTGTAGATTGGCAGATACCGGATCCAAAGGAATTGCCACCTGCAGGATTTGATGATGTCAGGAATTTGATTGAAAAAAAGGTCAAAGAATTATTGAAGACTTTATAAAATAATATCAGATGAAAAGAATAGATACAGTAGTGTTTGATCTGGGAAATGTATTGATCGATTGGAACCCCGATTATGTTTACCGGGAAATATTTCCAAATGAAAAAGAGAGAAAATGGTTTTATGAAAATATTTGTACGAGTGAATGGAACGAAGAGCAGGACGCAGGCAGAAGTCTCTTTGAAGCGACAGAATTGTTGGTGAAAAAATTTCCTGAACAAGAAACCAATATCAGGGCATATTATGGCAGATGGCAGGATATGTTAGGTGGTCCTATTCACGGTTCGGTCGAGATCCTTCGCCATCTGAAATTTAAAACCGATAATAACCTGTATGCTTTGACAAATTGGAGTCATGAAACTTTTCCGGTCGCTCTGGAGAAATACGATTTTCTTCATTGGTTCAAAGGTCGCGTTGTTTCAGGCGAAGAAAAAACAAGAAAGCCGTTCCCTCCTATATACGAAACTTTGGTGACCAGGTTTCAAATAAATCCAGCTGCTGCCGTGTATGTAGATGACAGTCTGCGCAACCTCGAATATCCCGCGAAAATGGGTTTTCATACTATACATTTCACCTCATCCGGTCAATTCAAATCAGAGTTGGAAGGATTGGGAGTTTTGTAAGATTTATACATTCAACATCAAGCAAACATAGTGCTTCAGGCAAAGACGCCAAGGAAGCGCAAAACAACAACCACTTTATTTAATTATTTGGAAAACCCTACTTTTACCGATTTTCATCCATAATATGAAACTCAGGCTGATTAAATTTTTGAAGGATTTTCTTTTATTCACCGGCATTCTACGCATATTCTCACCTTTCAATCGGCTTTTCCTTTTTATCAGGAATTTCAATGAATTGAAAAGCTGGATCAAAAAGAACAACACCGATTCATTGCTGATCAATGATTATTATACTCCCAAAAGAGACTATCAAAAAAGATTCCTTCTTTACAAAACAGTTTCTGATCATCTCAGTCTGGACAAGACGGACTTGGTCTACCTGGAATTTGGAGTTGCATCGGGACAATCTTTCTTTTGGTGGATGAAGAATAATACCAATCGCTGTTCAAAATTCTTTGGATTCGACACTTTTGAAGGACTTCCGGAAGACTGGGGTGGCTACAAAAAAGGCGCCATGGCGCACGGTGAAAATGAAGTTTCGACCGATGATGACCGGGCAGAATTTGTGAAGGGAATTTTCCAGGACACCATGGATAAATTTATCTCGACTCACCGCGAGATTCTATCCAAACCAAAATTGATTCATCTGGACGCGGATTTGTTTTCTTCAACCATTTTCGTTCTTTCCCAGCTTTATCCTTTCCTGCAAAAAGGCGATGTCATACTTTTTGATGAGTTCAATGTCGCCAACCATGAATTCCTTGCTTACAAGATTTTTACCGAAAGTTTTTATGTAAAGATGAAATTGATCGCTGCACAGAATAACTTCTATCAAACAGCTTTTGTTGTAGAATAGGGTTTTATTTCAACAACTGGTAAGCAATCAAACTAATGCAATACGCTAACCCGGTCATATACACGAGCTGTATCAGTGGCCATTTCCAACTTCTGGTTTCTCTTTTTACGACAGCAAGTGTGCTCATACACTGCATGGCAAATGCATAAAACAGCATCAAAGAAATTCCCGTAGCCAAAGTATATACTTTCGCACCACCAGGTCTCGTTGCAGATTCCATTTTTTGCCTTAGGGTCTGCCTGTTTGCATTTTTCCCGCCTTCAACACTATACAAAGTAGCCATTGTGCCTACAAATACTTCGCGCGCTGCAAATGATGTGATTAGGGCGATCCCAATTTTCCAATCGTATCCCAGGGGACGAATAACTGGTTCAAGCGTTCTCCCTAAAATACCAGCGTAAGAATGTTGAAGGAGGGCAGCATTTTTTTCTCTGGTCAATTGATCGGCGACATTTGCATTCGCTTCTATTTTTTGCTGATACTCCTGCCTGATGGAAGCCATTTCCTGCCCGGGACCAAAAGAACTCAGTGTCCATAGAATCAGGCTGATGATAATAATGATCCGGCCGGCATCAGTTACAAAAATCTTAGCCTTGGTGATCATCGTGACAATAACATTCTTCCACCTCGGGGCCCGATAGACCGGCAACTCCAGGATGAAGAAGCTTTTCTCTTTTAGCTTAATAAACCGCTTGGCAACCCAGCTGACGATCAAACCCATTACAAGTCCCAATACATACAGCCCCATCATAACCAGGGCCTGCAGACTGATAAATCCAAGCAGATCTTTCTTAGGAATCACAATCGAAACAATAATAGTATAAACCGGTAGCCGCGCGCTGCAACTCATAAGCGGCGTGATGAGTATGGTCAGCAATCTCTCCTTTCGGTTTTCGATGCTTCTGGCGCTCATGATTGCCGGAACCGCGCAGGCAAAACCACTTATCATTGGCATCACACTCTTTCCGTTTAATCCAGCTTTTCGCATGAGCTTGTCCGTTAGAAAGCTGATACGCGCCATGTAACCTGTGTCCTCCAAAAGAGTAATCAATCCAAAAAGGATCATGATCTGTGGCACAAAAACAATAATTCCGCTCAAACCGGCAAGTAATCCATTAAGCAAAATATTGCTGAACCATCCTTCCGGCAAAACATTCGACAGCCATCCTCTTACCTGGGTAAAGGTCCAGTCGATCCCATCCATCGGGAATTGTGCAAGCCAGAACACACTTTGAAACAAAAGAAACAAAACCACCACCAGTATCAGGTAGCCCCACCGCCTGTGCAATAAAATATTGTCAAGGCGCTCAGTAAAGAGAGTTTTCTGCAAAGGATCAGGCTCAGACACGGTATGCTGGATGATTTGCTTGATCCGGCTGTATCGCTGCATGATCTCTTCTGCCTGAACTTTTGTATGATTGAAGGCGTGTGCTGATTCAATATTTTCAATTTTATCCTGCACATCTTTCCTGAAATCGAAATGTTCGTGATTGATCAGGTAATGAATCGCAGTATAATCGCTGATCTGGGGAAAAAAACCTTTTACGTCCTGAACAGCCTCTGTTGCAAGAGATTTGTTCGGAATAAAATCACGAACAGGCGCCTGGTGTAACTGATGCGCTGTTTGCGCGATTACTCTCTTGAGTTGAGCAATGCCTTTATTCTTGCGCGGGTTAACAGAGACTATTGGAATGCCCAGTTCTCTTTCCAACCCATTGATATCGATTTCTATCCCCTTCTTATTTGCCAGGTCCATCATAGTAAGGGCAATAACGATAGGAATTTTCAAATCGATGATTTGCGAACAGAAAAGCAAATTTCTCTTAAGGTTGCTGGCGTCAACGAGCAGCACTAATATATCCGGCCGCACTTCTCCATCCTGTTGCAACAGGACTTTATATGTCACCCACTCATCACCCCTCTTCGGATATAGGCTGTACGTGCCAGGGAGATCTATCACATTGGCATGGAGATCACTTCCAAGATCCGAGATACCGGTTTTCTTGTCAACCGTTACACCGGGGAAATTGCCCACCTTCTGATTTAGGCCAGTGAGCGCATTGAAAAGCGAACTCTTGCCACTATTGGGATTACCGACTAATGCGATATGTATTATTCTCTTGCTCAAATTACTTCAATGATCAAAGTACAGTCTGCAAAAATAAATGCTAATAGATCAAGGGGCTTACGAATTCGGGAGTAAACTGGAGTTTGGGCTAACATATTTAAATAGAATTCTCTATAAGTACCTATATGACTATAAAGCTCTGATTCAGTTTAAAACCGTCAGACTCTGTTCAGCCAGTATCCCCCAGGGGATTTCATCTACCCACAGTCCACATAAAAAATCCATCTGATGGGCGTGGATCTTATCAAAAATAGAACGTCAAATTTACCCTACAAAAGCCGGGGCTTTCCGAGTGGTTCTTAGCATTCAGAATTTTCTACTGTCGCGTCCTTTTTCGACAGGCCTTCATCGATTTAACCAAAATAATTAGCTATAAAATACTAAAAATATTAGTGTGCATAAAATATTTACACTACCTTCACCGAATCAATAAATTTGAGCATAAAATATTACCGCTATGTCAAACGCAGAAAAACTTAAGGCCCTAAAGCTGACAATTGATAAAATAGATAAGGATTTTGGAAAGGGGAGTGTGATGATGATGAATGAAAGAAGCCAGGAACCCATGGAAGCCATTTCAACGGGTTCGATTGGTCTGGATATCGCGCTTGGTATTGGCGGACTACCCCGCGGTCGCGTCGTTGAAATATATGGACCGGAATCTTCGGGCAAAACGACAATTGCTACCCACGTCATCGCAGAAGCGCAGAAAAAAGGAGGGATGTGCGCCATTATTGATGCGGAGCATGCTTTTGACAGCACCTATGCTCAAAAATTGGGGGTTGACGTTGATAACCTGCTAATCTCCCAACCCGATTATGGTGAGCAGGCGCTTGAAATTGCAGATCGTCTGATACTTTCCGGTGCGCTTGACGTTGTGGTGATCGACTCTGTCGCCGCCCTGGTGCCAAAGGGTGAATTGGAAGGTGAAATGGGAGATAGCAAAATGGGATTGCAGGCAAGGCTTATGTCGCAAGCCCTCAGAAAACTGACAGCTACAATAAGTAAGACAAATACTATTTGCATATTCATTAACCAGCTCAGAGAGAAAATCGGCGTGATGTTTGGCAATCCTGAAACAACAACAGGTGGTAATGCACTAAAATTTTACGCGTCTATCAGGTTGGATATTCGCAGGATCGCTCAGATCAAGGATGGCGAGGAAGCCATTGGTAACCGGGTAAAAGTGAAAGTGGTTAAAAACAAAGTAGCGCCGCCCTTCCGCAGTGCAGAATTTGACATAGTCTTTGGCGAAGGGATCTCAAAAATGGGCGAGATCATTGATATGGGAGTTGAACTGAATGTCATTCAAAAAAGCGGCAGTTGGTTTAGCTATGGTGCCGACAAGCTGGGTCAGGGAAGGGATACCGTCAAACAATTATTACACGATAACCCCGAACTGGCTACAGAAATTGAAGGAAAGATCAGGGAAAAGGTCAAAGAAATGCAAGCTGCTTAAAATCAATTAATTAGGGGTTAGTTAATACGGGTCCTGCCTAGGCGGGACCTTTTTATTTAGGCCTGGAATAGCCGGAATTTGGAATGGGATACCCCTAAAAAAATAAAGGGGGTCAGAATAGATATTCAACCCCGTTTTAAAATCCAATATCCTATGAAAAACCAAGATAAAGATACTA
>PSRA01000033.1 GCA_003175695.1 Bacteroidota bacterium
GCCACTCCGCTATATCCTTTCTTTTGAGCACTAAACCAATAATCCCGGTAACCCAGATCCGTAATCTCTTTGTGGTTAATATTGTCTTTTTGTGCTTTTGTTTCCTGCACGCAGATGACATCAGCAGGATTGGTTTTCAGCCAATCCAAAAAACCTCTGTTGATGGCTGCACGTATTCCATTTACATTATAGCTGATTATGCGAAGTGAGGCCATATTATATATTATATTAGACATGCAATTTAATATTTGTCATCATACCACCAGAACATGGAAAAAGAAGAGCGAATAGTTCGAGCCAAAGAAACTCTTTATTTGGAAGGACCCAGGAGCAGGGGATTTGAATTGGGTTTTGCGTTTCGGGTTTTCCTGCAATTTATCAAAGGTAGCAGGACATTGCATTTTGTCGGGCCTTGTATTACCGTTTTTGGATCTGCCAGATTTAAAGAAGATAGTAAATATTACCAGGCAGCAAGGGAATTTGGAAAACAAATTGCTGCTATGGGATTTACTACGATGACCGGCGGAGGGCCTGGCATTATGGAAGCTGCTAACCGTGGCGCATTTGAAAGTGGCGGCGCTTCGGTTGGGTGTAACATTAAGTTGCCATTCGAGCAAAAGCCAAATCCTTACATGCATAAATGGCTGACGATGGATTACTTCTTCATAAGAAAAGTGATGCTATTGAAATATTCATATGCATTCATTGTCATGCCAGGGGGCTTCGGAACTATGGATGAATTCTTCAATACATTGACCCTGATTCAAACAAAAAGCATTACCCGATTTCCGATGGTTTTGTTTGGAAAAGATTTTTACAAGCCATTGATGGAAACCATTTCGAGTATGGCAAATGAAGGCACGATTTCTAAGGAAGATATGTCTTTGGTGTTAGTGACCGATGATATCGGGGAGGCAATGGCTCATATCCAAAACTATATTTCAAAAAATTACGAAATCAAGAAAAGAAAGAGACTTTGGTTGCTGTTTGAGAGATGATTTTAGCCTACTACTTTTTTAAAGGTTTAATCCCAGAGAAGACACGGAAAACATAGAAGCACGCCAGGTATTAGCGTGCCTCTATGTCCTCCGCGTTCTCTATGTTAAAATCTTCTGTGATCCAAAGCATTTTAGAAAGTGAGGTCTGTTTTAACTCACTCTCTTACCAACTGGAAAAGTAAGTCCAAAGCTGAGTATCATCTCATAAGTTCCAAAAGCTTGTCTTGCTGTTCCCTTGTAAATTCGAAGCCCCGAATACCGCGCATAATCCAACTTGTTTGCATACTCGATGTAAACATATTTGAAGAAAGTGGCGCGCAGTGCACCTTCAACGCCAACATTCCATCCACCTAACTGAAAATGAGGATCGTTCTTTTGACCAAAAAAACTATTTTCCACGTGAGGGATCACCGGTCCAATGCCTGCTTTTCCCAGAAAATTTATTTTCAGGTTTTCGTTTTTCGATTCATAGACGTGCCATCTCTTCACGATGTTAAAAAGTAAAAAATTCGCGCCGTTGTTCAGGTAATAAAAAAACCCATTTTGCGCGTTGAAGGCAACAGTAGAATCCACCGGCTTGTTGACGAATGTGCCTTTTATCCTGGCATTTTGATCAGCGAAGATAAATTTGGTATGATCGAAATTGATCTCAAATCCCAGCCCTTTTTCTTTATTGAAAATAAACCCAAGGCGATAATTATATTGAGGAATAGTGAAAGCCTTCGTCATCAGGCCATCGTCCCAGCCTTTGTGATCGTGGCCTTTTATATCTCGAAAACTGTAGTTGTTTCCTAACACAGGCTGGTCCACATACACATTGCTGTGAGTATACCATTCGGTATTGTATCCCCACGAAAAATATATTTCATGCTTTCGCTTGCCCTTATTTTTCTGTGCCTGGGCACACTTCGGCACTAATGCTATCGCTACCATGGCAAATAGCACATTGGCGGTTAGTTTCATCATGTCAATAAAAATTCCCTGCAGTATTGTCTGACTCGGTTTATCAGTCAGCAATAGCTACAGCTGGCGAAAATACATATAATTATGAAGGAAAATGGCCCGTTTATCAATTCTATTCCAGGTTGGGCCTTATCCATCTTTCCACCTCTTGCATCTCCATTTCCTTCCGCTTTGAATAGTCAATCAACTGGTCTTTTCCAATCTTTCCCACTCCAAAATATTTGCTTTCAGGATGTGCGAAATACCAACCGCAAACAGAAGCGGCAGGATACATGGCGAGGGATTCAGTCAGAAGGATGCCGGTAGATTCCTGGCCACCGAGCAAATTAAATAGTTTTAATTTTTCGGTATGATCCGGACAGGCAGGATATCCGGGAGCAGGACGTATGCCGCTATATTCTTCTTTAATTAGTTGCTCATTGCTCAGAGATTCTTCCCTGGCATATCCCCAATATTCCTTTCTTACTTTTTCGTGCATTAATTCAGCGAAAGCTTCTGCCAGCCTGTCTGCCATGGCCTGAAGAATGATCTTATTGTAATCGTCGTGGTCTTTTATAAATGCCTGAAGCGGCGCTTCAATTCCCTGAATAGTGACAGTAAATGCTCCTATATGATCTTTCTTTCCAAATTCAGCGGGCATAACAAAATCTGCCAATGACAAATTCGGCTGACCGGGAGCTTTCTTTATTTGCTGCCGAAGGAATTCAAGTCTGACGGGATCTTTCGACGTTTTTACTTCAACGGTATCCGGGGAGGTGGCGTTCGCTTCCCAAAATCCTATGACGGACCGCGCATGGAGCCATTTCTTATCGATGATAGTTTTCAAGAGTGCCCGGGCATCGTTGTAGAGTTTAGTGGCCTCCTTGCCTATCATGGGGTCTTTCAAAATATCAGGGAACTTTCCATGCATTTCCCACGCGATAAAGAAGGGCTGCCAGTCAATATATTTAGCTATTTCACTCAGTGGAAAATCATCGAACACTTTAGTTCCAGTGAAAAGGGGGTTGACCGCATTGAAGTCATTCCAGTCAATCGGCACCTTGTTTTTCTTTGCATCTTCAAAACTGAGAAATTGCTTGACAGATCTTTTGTTGCCAAAATCTTCCTTCAGCTTCGTGTATTCCTTGCTGATTGAAGCCAGGAATCCTGGTTTCTGATCCTGATTTAAAAGGGAACCGGCTACAGTCACGCTGCGTGAAGCATCCAAAACGTGAACTACACCCTGGTCATATTCTGGAGCAATCTTAACCGCAGTATGCATGCGCGAAGTGGTAGCGCCCCCGATTAGCAATGGAACAGAATAATTGAGCCTTTTCATTTCCCTGGCCACATGAACCATTTCGTCAAGGGACGGTGTAATCAAACCACTTAGTCCAATAATATCTGCTTCCTCTTTCCTGGCCGTTTCAAGGATCTTGTCTGCAGGCACCATCACGCCCAGATCAACAATATCATATCCATTACATCCTAATACGACCCCCACAATATTCTTCCCGATATCATGTACATCTCCTTTGACAGTCGCCAGCAGGATTTTCGCTGCTCGCTTGCTCGTCTCGGTGACTGCCTTATTCTTTTTTTCTTCTTCAATATATGGGGTGAGAACCGCCACGGACTTTTTCATTACCCGCGCGCTCTTGACTACCTGGGGAAGAAACATTTTACCGCTTCCAAATAAATCGCCCACCACGTTCATACCATCCATCAGGGGCCCTTCTATCACATCCAAGGGTTTAGGATATTTTTTTCTCGCCTCTTCCGTGTCTGCTTCAATATGATCGGTAATTCCGTTTACCAACGCGTGTTTAAGCCTCTCTTCCACGGAAGTATTTCTCCAGGCTTCATCTTTCTTCTCTTCTTTATCCTTTCCTTTTACTGTATCCGCAAAGCGGATGAGCTTTTCCGTGGCCTCGTTATTGTCATTGTTCCTGTTGAGGATTACGTCTTCGCACAAGCTTCTTAATTCAGGTTCAATCTCATCATAAATCACCAGCTGGCCTGCATTCACGATTCCCATGTCCATGCCCGCTTTGATCGCATAATATAAAAACACACTATGCATCGCTTCACGAACGGGCTCATTTCCTCTAAATGAGAATGAGAGGTTGCTGACACCACCGCTGATCTTAACCAGTGGATACCTTTGTTTAATGATCCTTGTCGCTTCAATAAAATCAACGGCGTAGTTATTGTGTTCTTCGAGACCGGTAGCAACGGCAAAAATGTTCAAATCAAAAATAATGTCCTGCGGATCAAAACCGACCTGCCTCGTGAGGATTTCATATGCCCTGGATGCAATCGACACTTTTCTTTCCATCGTGTCTGCCTGCCCCGCTTCATCAAAAGCCATCACAATCACCGAGGCGCCAAAGCTTTTGCAAATGAATGCCTGTTCAATAAATTTTTCTTCCCCCTCCTTCATCGAAATGGAATTCACAATGCATTTTCCCTGCACACATTTTAGGCCTGCCTCGATAATGCTGAACTTGGATGAATCGATCATGATTGGAATCTTGGCGATATCCGGTTCACTCTGGATGAGGTTTAGAAATTTTGTCATGGCTTTTTCGCCATCCAACAAAGCGTCATCCATATTCACGTCGAGGATCTGCGCGCCATTTTCCACTTGCTGCCTCGCTACGCTCAGAGCTTCTTCATATTTGTTTTCTTTTATCAACCGGGCGAATTTTTTTGAGCCTGTGATATTGGTTCTTTCACCGATATTGACAAAATTCATTTGCGGCCGGATCACCAACGGTTCCAGTCCCGACAATCGTAAATAGGGTTTGATTGTATTCTTATCTTTCATCATCTTTAGAATTTAGGCCAGTGCCTGTTCCAATTCCCCGACAACTGGTAATTCGCGCGGTTTGTAATTTCTTACCTGCTCGGCTATATGTTTAATATGATCAGGCGTGGTGCCACAGCAGCCACCCACAATATTTACAAATCCTTCTTTTGCCCATTCTTCAATAAAATGTGCCGTCTCTTCCGGTTTCTCATCATATTCGCCCATGGCATTTGGCAGACCCGCATTTGGATAGGCAGAAGTAAAGCAGCTGGCTAATTGAGATAACTCTTCAATATGTGGCCGCATTTGTGCAGCCCCCAGTGCACAGTTTAATCCAATACTCAAGGGTCGTGCATGCATAACCGAAGTATAGAATGCTTCCAAAGTCTGGCCACTGAGTGTGCGTCCACTCGCATCGGTAATTGTGCCACTGATCATGACGGGTATCTCTTTCAGTTCCCTACCGCTTTTCTTAGTATCGCGATAAAATTTTTGAATAGCATAGATGGCAGCCTTTGCATTCAGCGTATCGAAGATCGTTTCAATCAGCAAGAGATCGACTCCGCCTTCAATCAGGGCTTTCGTTTGTTCATAATAGGCTGTTGCTACGTCATCGAAACTCACAGACCTGAAACCTGGATTATTTACATCTGGCGACAAAGAGAGCGTCTTATTCATTGGCCCTAAAGCGCCAGCTACAAAATGAGGACCACTTCCCGGATGGGTTGATTCATATTCCTGGATGGCTTGGCGGGCAACTTTTGCCGCGGCCAAGTTGATTTCATAAGCCAAAGATTCCATGTGATAATCCGCCAGGGAAATCCGTTGGGCGTTGAACGTATTGGTTTCGATTATATCTGCGCCCGCTTCCAGGTATTGCTTATGAATTTCCCGGATGATTTGAGGTTGTGTCAGGCACAGTAAATCATTATTGCCTTTGATATCAGAGGCCCAATCCTTGAATCGTTCTCCGCGATAATCTGCTTCGGATAGGCGATAACGTTGGATCATCGTACCCATGGCACCATCTATTACCAAAATTCGTTTTGTCAATTCGGCTTTAATGTCGTTCATACAAAAAGCTTTTAGGCATGATCAAATAAATTTACCTGGTCAAGCAGATGAAGGAATGCATGCAACTGAACTGTAAACGTTGGGGAAAATAAACCGGAAGGCTTCCTTTCGTTTATTAGTTCAGTTTGAGGTGGATCTTAATCTTCCACCAGATCAGATTCCTGCATTTGTGAGCATAGGCTGAACAATAAACAAATCCACCTATGCGAGTGCAAATCTACGGCATATCAGGCTAAATTCAAAATGGCCCATTCGGACACTTTATCGGTTAGATACGTAGTTTTCAACGGGTAAGCGGTTGGTAATAGACCTGGCAAGAGTCATTTCATCGGCATACTCCAGTTCGCCTCCGAATGCGATACCGCGGGCAATAGTGGTTATCTTAACCTGGTAAGGAGCGAGTTTCTTCTGAATATAATAAATAGTAGTGTCGCCCTGAATATTTGGGTTCAATGCAAATATTACTTCCTGTACTGGCTCTTTTTGGATCCTGATTACCAAAGTTTCAATATTCAGCTGGTCGGGACCAATTCCATCCAAAGGCGAAATGATGCCACCAAGAACATGATAGGTACCGTTATACTGTTGCGTGCTTTCAATGGCAATCACATCCCTGATATTTTCAACCACACAGATACATTCCTGTTTGCGCATTGAATTGGCGCAAATGGAACAAATATCCGCATCAGCTACATTGAAACAACGTTGGCAAAACTTGATTTCACGGCGCATGCGGCTCACCGTCTCTCCAAATGCCTGCACCATTTCAGGATCCTGCTTTAGTAAATGGAGCACCAATCGCAGGGCAGTCTTCTTCCCAATGCCCGGTAATCTGGCAAATTCAGTGACTGCATTTTCCAATAAAGCGGATGAGAATTGCATGCTACAAATGTACGCAGATAATTGCTTTTATGGCCGGAATCAGGGAGCTGAAAGAACCCTATAAGGTTATATCGAATTCGTTTTCCCAATTGGATTTCACGGTCAATTTTCGCCTGATGGGCCGAACTTTTTCGGGTTGCAGACGTTTGCCAAAAAAGTCACCCGGGTCCCAGACGCCATTGCGGTTCCTGTCTTCCAGGATTCTCAATTCATAATCTCCGGGCGGGAAGAGTTTATCATAAAAACTTTTAGAAGGACCAAGAACATAGGTACGTTTGATCGCATCTCCCTGGACAAATTGCAATACAGGGTTCTTGGAAAGATCGACGTTCTTAAAGCGAATCCTTACTTCACCATAGTCGCTTTCTTTCCTTGTCTGAAAAATCAAAGTGTCAATCTTGAGTAATTTGTCTCCAGCAGTGTCTTCAGCAAAATCTTTGCCCACAATCAAGGCATATTTTGTATCGGGTTTCCACTTGTAATACATCGTCACTTTTTTCCGGTTGGTATCCTCGACAAAATGATACCCCGTGAGATCATTGAATTTTTCGTCAGTAAATCTGATTTTTGTCGTATCAAAATACTTTATGGGTGATTGAAAGGTTATCTTAAAAGTGTCAAGCAAGTCAAGCTGACCACCAGCCAGGTTGACGCCAACGACCAATCGCTTCTCTTTCTTTTCTTTCGCTTCTTTTGTCGGTGCAGTAGGTTTTTTTACAGATCTCTTTGGAAGTTTGATTCCGCTGGTGTCCTGGAAAGCATACAACATGACAGGCGAATAATTTTCCCTGACAACAATGGGGCTGTCGGCAAATGCGAATAATTGTGCTTTTGAAGTATATTTTTTTTGTCCGCTTTCGTCCTTCAGTGCATAAACGGCATAAGTTCCTTCTTTCAGATAACGGAATCTGAAATTACCCGCACTATCAACTGTTGTAAAATACCTGGGCCTTTCTTTGTAGACTGCTGAATCATCCAGGTTCGTGTGGAGCATCACAATTAAAGTACTGTCTGGCCGGCCCGTTGAGGCTATTACAACTCTGCCTGAAAATTGCATTGAATCGATATACGGCCCCGTTGAGAAAACGAAGGTGAAATTCCTCAGGATATTTCCTTCATTGATATCACGGATGGCCTTCCCAAAATTGAGAGAATAAGTTGTATTTGGTTTTAGCGTGTCCTTAAGCCTGACAGTGATCGTTTTCAGTCTTGATTCAATCACGGGATCCTGTCTTGGAACTGGTGAGACGACCATGTTCTGACGGACGTTGTTCAATTCCAAATATTCGTCAAATGTCAGGATGATTTGATTGCCACGGAAGTGTATACTATAGTTATCCGGATTTGCGCTGACCAAAACTGGGGGGAGCGAATCCTTCGGTCCCCCGGTGGGCGGAATAATATTCGCACATCCTGTCAGGAGAAATTTGGCACAAAGAATCAGGAAAATAAAAGCAAATGATGCGAATTTCATCTGATGGCGGGTTGAAACGAACTTATCAGTCTTTGGTGAATCATCAGGAAAGGGAAAGTAAGAAAAAGTCTCATGCGGCAAACTTAAGCTGTTTATGCTTATAGATGCAGTGGTAAATCATAATAATCACTTAAATGAAGAGTCAGTCGGCTTTTTCTATTGAAAGCTCAAGGCTTGCGGAGGCTTAACCGTTTTGGAAATCATGCTTCATCTTCCAATTCATGCAATGCAATTGCCATGTTATTAGTTTTTACAAAATTGCACCAATGGCATTCTTTTTTGCCGCATCCGGTATAGAAATCGTGTTGATGGATCTTTTCCCAGGTATCAGTAATCTGGTCTCCCACAGCGGAAATATGTTCCGGAAGAATATTTACTTTCGGTTTCCTGTATATTTTTCTCTTGTCGGGTTCGATGAAATCGAATTCGGTGCTTTCTACGATCCAGCTCCGATGACCGTAATTATCCAACAAGATTTTGTAGAATACTGCCTGTCGCCAATAATCACCTCCTTTCGGATCTTTTTCTGAAGGAGGAGCCAATTTACCCAGGGCTTTTTCAGGATCACCAGTTTTATAGTCTACGACATTAACTTTCTTCCCATCAAATTCCATCTTATCGAGCTTGCCCTTCAATGGAATTCCATTGTAGACATTGCGCACATTTCTTTCGATGGCGACTATCTTATTCCAGGTTGGGATATACTTCTCATAATATGGCGTGAGGATGATGTGCCCATATTCCATTCTCCGGTCGAATTGATCTTTGGTGAAGCTTTCTCTGTGACGCTTCATATACCATTCAAACTGACCAATGAATGATTCAAGCGACGGAAATTGTTGCCGGTTGTCATTTTGCATTTGCCGGAATAAATTTTCAAGTGCAAAGTGCACCGCTGATCCGAATTCTGTCGCTTCATTTTTGGGTGATGGAATCCGAAGGAGATTTTTGAAATAAAATTCGAGCGGGCAACGCAAGTAGTTGTTAAGGGCAGTTACATTCATCTCAAAAGACTCGAGTAACCTGTTTATGAATTCTTCTTCTTTCCTTTCAATTTCCGGCGCTTGTTCTGTTTCCCACTGCAAGACCTGGAATTCAGCCTGCAGATCCTCTGAAATGCTCACTGTTTCCTTTTCTAAGGTGTGCACGTCTTCAATTTCGGCAATAAACATAGATGGCTCGAGGTCCTTACCATCGTTCCCGAATCGGCTATATGAAATAGTTAGGTGAAGCTGGGCGCGCGTGAGAGCCACATAAAATAACCGGCGCAATTCTTCTTCACTTGATTGATTGGAAGAAGCCGGGAAAATAGTGTCGGGGAACTTGTAACCATTGGGTGGCACTCTCTTTTTTTCCCAAATATGACTATTACAGCCGGCAAAAAATACGTGTTTGAATTCCAATCCCTTTGCACCATGTGCTGTTAATAGATTTACGGCATCGGCACTCCCGTTGACCTGGGTCAGGGGCAATGGAATTTCTTCATCTTCCATCATATCAAAGACTTTCACCAGGTCGGCCAATGTCATCGATGGATTGCGATGGGTTTCTTCCTGGACATAATCGAATAAAGCGCCTAAAACCTGGAGTAGCCATAATTTTTCGGGACTTTCCATCACAAAATTCAAAATTCCCGCTTTCCTGATCATGCTTTCCATCAGTAACTGGAGAGTAGTATTGGGTACTTCGGCGATCAGGGCTTCAATGATGGCGCTGGCTTTTTTCAGGTTTGGATTAACAGCAGGCGTAAATAGATCACGGGCAGGCTCATTTGATTTTTCATAAAGCAATCTTCTGAACGAGACCTTTTTTTCTGAAAATTGCCTGTTTGCCACTTCAATGCTTAATTGGGCAATTTCTATTGCAGGAATATGGAACCAGTCGAAATGAAGAATCTCAAAGAGCATTTCATCTCCACTATAAGATATTTCGTGTTCCGTTGCGAGATAATCTAGCAGGAGGATGATTTTTTTTGCAATAGGTATTTCCAGGATATTGATGCTTCTTTTGCTATAATATGGAATGTTCTTCAGTTTGAAATATTGCATCAATTCCTGCCCGTACTTGTTCTCCTTATAGATAATCCCAATTTCACCCGGAGGTATATTTTGTTCCAATAATGACAGGACCTTTGTCGTGATATCGATCATTTCCTGGCGCGGCGTCTCGGAGATCCTGATCTTGGGCCAATGATCAAGGTGATTGATGGAACTGTTGGCGGCAATGAGGTCTTTATCCAGACCGTCCATGCGATAAATCAGGCGTTCTGTGTTGCGGTTGATGAGCGTTTTTGAAATATCGAGAACGGGTTGGGTGGACCGATAATTATTGGTGAGCACTACCTTCATCAGGTCTTCACTATAGGTATCATCAAAGGACTGCATATTAACCACACTCGCACCCTGAAACCGGAAAATGCTTTGATCATCATCTCCAACAACGAAAACATTAGGCCGTTCCCAATAATTGATCAGCAATTGAACCAGGCGGTTCTGGGTGCCACTTGTATCCTGGTATTCATCCACCAATGTATACAAATATTTCTCCTGGTATTTGCGCAACAGGTTTTCGTCTTTTTCGAAAGACTGAATGACCCAATTGATCATGTCGTCGAAATCATATCGATTGTGCTTGCGCATGATCAGTTGAAAATGATCAAATTCATTCGCAGCAGCACGAAGTTTTTCCATTCTTTCCCGCTCTGCATTCAGATCATTGACTTTCGGGTCACCCTTCTTGTTATTGCCTCTTGATACTTGATAAATGAACTTATCCCGAGTATCCAGGCTTGCCAGGTAGTTGTCTATTTTTTCGTTTATGAAAGCAGGTGTCCATCCCTCTCTTTTCATATTACTGAACAAAGACCGAAGGTTTTTAATCTCAAAGTAAGCGTCTGACCGGTACCGTTTGAGCGGATGATTCTTTGGAAAGCTGTCGATCAATTCCCTTAAATAGCGGATCCGCTCCAGTTCAGACACCGGATCCATTTGGTTCTTTTCAAAAAGAGAAAGATTCTCCTGGATGATATCATTGCAAAAAGCATGGAAAGTATAGATATTGACCTTGTAAGCGTCCGGACCAATAAATTCAACCAATCTTTTTCGCATTGCCACCACTCCGGCGTCTGTGTAAGTGAGACATAATATATTTTCCGGTCTCGTGTCGGTTTCCAACAGGATCTTGCCAATGCGGGCGCTAAGGATTTGAGTTTTACCCGTGCCCGGTCCAGCTATTACCATAACAGGTCCATCGATGGTGTCTACCGCCAATTTCTGCTGAGAATTCAACTTACGGTATTCTAATTCAAATTTTTCCCTCTGGTTCATACTTGTGGCTATTTGCTGGATGTTTTGCCAAAGATAAGCGGAATCGATTGGGTCATTTTGGGTTGGAAGAACACATTTTGTGCACGTATGCCATTAACAAAGATGGGGTCAAAAAAGTTATTTAAAATCTGGAAACTTTCTTAATTCCGGAATATTATTCTTTGTTTTTCATCGTTATATAGCGGTACAATCCGAATTATGAAGAACCACCAATCCTT
>PSRA01000073.1 GCA_003175695.1 Bacteroidota bacterium
AGCAAATCGCCTTTTTTCACGGGATCGCCAATTTTTTTATGCCAGGCAGCAATTACCCCTTCAGTCATGGTATCACTTAGACGAGGCATTAAAATAACTTCAGCCATATTGTATGGGTAATTTATTTTATAACGAAGCCCGAAATTAATGCAAAAACAGCAATTGGAAATAACGATGAATTTTGAAGTAATTCACCAACTAACCAAGCAACGATACACTGTATGGTTCAGAGAGATTTTATGCCCGGGCGGGCGACAAAATATCTTTCACATTGCCTGTGCGTTTCAATACTCCCCAATTTTGTAACTCGCCCTTGATAGCGCGTCTGCCGGCCTTGAACAATACGCCCCACATCAGCCATCTCCATATCAGTCTTTGTGGAATCAACCAGATCAGCGCCCATTTTCTTTCTTTTTCAAAGCTGAAGGCCAGGATGGCAACTGCAACATCCACCAGCATGAAAATGAGATAATAGGTTCCGATCCTGGCAACATTGCCGGAAATCAGACCAACAATCATGAAAAAATCAGCCAAAGGAATAACACTCGGAATAATATATTGGAAGATTAAAATATTGGGCATCGCAATCCATCCCAGTGATTTATATTTTGTGTTGAAAAGAACATCCCTGTTTTTCCAAAATGTCTGTAATACACCAAAACTCCAACGGAATCTTTGCTTGAAGAACATCTTCAAAGTTTCCGGAGCTTCAGTCATTGCAATAGCGCTTGATTCATTTTCTATTTTGTAATTGCACCGCAAGATTCTTATTGTCAGATCACAATCTTCAGCCAAAGTATCAGTAGTGAACCCACCTGCATCTTCGATTGCTTTCTTTCGAAACGCGCCAATGGCACCCGGAACAACCGTGATGGCATTCAGGTATGCAAATGCCTTTCGGTCAAAATTCTGGCTGCTGACATATTCAATAGATTGCCACTTGGTCAAGAGGTTAACTTTGTTACCCACTTTGACATTGCCTGCTACAGCGCCGACTTTGGGTTGACCGGGAATTTCTAACGCGGGGGAAAAGTGTGTCATCAGCTTAGACACAGCGTCAGGAAGCAATTTTGTATCTGCGTCGATGCACACAACAAAATCGGCAGTCGATTGCGCGATGCCGAAATTCAGCGCCGATGCCTTGCCTCCGTTCGGTTTTGTGAGCACACGAATTTTTGGATTTCCTGCGAATGCGTCACTCACCTTAGCGAAGGTTGAATCTTTGCTGCCATCATCCACGAAGATGATTTCAAAATTTGGATAATCGGTCCGCAAGAGATTTTCCAATGAGCTGACCGCATTTACTTCTTCATTGTATGCTGGAACAATTACGCTCACCAGCGGGGCATTGTTATTGTCAAAATTCCAATAAGGCTGGCTGCGCAACTTCTTCTCGTAAATTTGTTGCTTGCTTGCCATCACTGCGAGAAACAGGATCCTTGCAAGCGAAAGAATAATAAACAGGATGAACACTGAAACCAGGAAGTGGCTGCCGAGGTACCCTGACATCGCGAGGTAATAATTCAGTTGCAACAAGTAATATCCGCTGCCGCGCGGAACGATTGGCATCAGGTCCTCTTTTTTCTTACCCAACAAATCAGCGATCGTGGTGAACGTATAGCCTCTTTCTTTGAAATAGTGAATGATCCTTGGCAGCGCTTCAACAGTAGCAGCACGACTTTCTCCTCCCGCATCGTGAAGAAGAATGATATTACCACTCAGGTTCTGCTTTGTCATATCATCTTTTCGGCGAATAGTCCGGGCAACAATTGAGTCCGCCGTTGCATCAGGCTCCCAATCAAGCGGATCTATAGATTCACCAATATCCAGGTAGTTTTTTTCCCTGGCAATGGCTACGGGAATCAATTCTTCCGCCTTCTGCGGCTCGAAGTCTGCGTTGTAAGGAGCCCGGAACATAATAGTCGATCGACCCGTGATGCATTCGATCAAAAGCCGGGTTGCTTCCATCTCCAGAACTGCCCGCCGTCGGGTAACCTTGGCGATGTTAGGATGGGTGAAAGTGTGATTGCCGATTTCATGGCCCTCCTTATAAATGCGTTTGACGATAGGGATATTGTTTTCGGCATTGATACCTACAACAAAAAATGCCGCGGGGACATGCTCACGGCTAAGGATATCCAATATTTGAGGCGTGTAAACGGGATCAGGTCCGTCATCAAAAGTGAGAACCAATTTCTTCTTATCCAGCGTGCCATATTTTTTTGCGACCCATTTTGAAGGCAGACTGTCATAAATTTCTTCACTGATCAGCATTTCGCTTGTGTCAAGCTCGGGTGAAATTTTTCCGCTGGTTGGACCTCCTATCACATCCAGCACTTCACCCTCTCCGGAATATGCAGGCGTTTCGTCGTTTCCTATCGTCTTAACGGTAGAAAAGATCCTGAAATCGAAATTCCGGACGCTGTCTTTACTCATGTCATGATCATAAAAATCCCAAAGACGGGAATCTTCTGACCCCATTCGCCAAAGTGAAACACCGCTAAGCCCATATTCAGCAGCGAACCGGAGTGAATTGAAAGTTGTTGCTGCATCTGTCAGATGAACCTGGTGTGAACCACCGGTATCATCATCATAGGTGAAGTGTAGATTATAGGAATCGTTATCGAAATCGATTTTGCCATCATAACTACGGGCTGTTACCAATGCATCCTGGTAAGAAATGGTTTTTGCAGAAACAGGTTTTCCGTTGTCATCAACTTTCCAGTCGTAGCCATATCCAGCCACTGCGAGAATAATCTTCTTAATTGGAATTTTTTGAACAACATTATCTACCGCACCTTCTATCCATTTTTGATGGCAGATGGGTCCGGGAATGGTTGATTCAGAATATTGGTCGTATGCCATGACAAATACATAATCGTTGTATTTGCTTAGTTCTTTATAATTGTAGTCTTCGTTAAATGGAATCACGTCCTGGGTAACTAATTTTCCTCTTGCATGAAGTTGTTCATACAATTGTTTTTGGAAGGACACCAGGGTTCCATTGTCCTTCTCTTTTAATTCTTCAAAATCGATGTTAACACCGTCGAGCCTGTATTTATCCAGCACATCGATAATGTCACGAATGAGTTTCTTTTTTTTGGCGGTGTCTGTGAGGATGCGATGAACAGCGTCTCCTCTGAAGGCCTCCTTGTAATTATTGCTAAGCAATGGTATTACCTTGACCCCGCTCTTGTTCATTATGTCGAGAGCCTTGGGATCAATTTCCACGGCCATAGTGTCCGCATTTGGGTTGATGAACAGCCATTCAGGCACGACCATGTTCAACTTCTCAATATTTTGTTCCAGGGATACCAATGAATTCTTGTCCCAATTCACGTAGAAAGCTGCCCGGATCCCTGCCGGGAATTTTTTGAACGAATAGAAGCTGGAGTCTGCCTGAACAATAACGCCATTTCTCTTCTTGAACCACTTGGGAATCGGATAACCGCCCGCTTTATATGCTTCTTTTTCGTTTATGAATTTTCGAAATCCTCCGTATTGGCGCCCAATCTTGCTCTTGCTGAAAAGCCAGCTGCTGGTGCTATCCAACAGCGCCTGCTTTTCCTGTGCGCTGATCATATTAGGTAAACTTGGCGTATATACCCGTGATAGAGTGATGATGATCGTTATGATGCCGAAGACGATTCCCAAAAGTAACAGCCTGCTGGTCCATTTAAAGCGCTGCCACCTTGACGGTGAATTTGTTTGGAAGACCTGGACTGTAGAATTACCTGCCATAGATTAGAACTGGCAAATTTCCAGCCATTCATGGAATTGCCAAAATTGTCGGGAGCAATTTAACGAGAATTAATGCTAATTTTGAATTCAAGGCGTTTTAATAATCCAACTCAAGCTTTAGCCTGTCCTTCAGTTCCTTAACAAGCGGATATTTCTCGACCATTTGCAGATATTGCTCTTTTTTGGAAAGCATTTTTTCTTCGGCAGTTTCAGTAATAGGATTGACAGCAATAACGATCGAAAAATTCAAGATCTTGTTGTTAAAGAATTGTTGAAGAAAATCTGACAGGTTTCTCTTTTCCTGCTCAATGAATTTCTGTTCCAGGTTGTTATTGGTAGTGATTTCAAAATTATTTTGATCGAGGATCCTTAATTGTGCGCGCTGAAAACTTTGAGTGGCAGAATTCTTATTAAGTTTTAGCTGACGTGTGTATTGCTGCCAGGCCTCTTCTAATGCTGTTTGTTCCAGGGGCTTTGAGGAATTTTCTCCGTCATTTTGGGGCCGGTTTAAAAATTGCTGACGGATTTTGGACAGCGCATCAAAACCTGGACCGGTTGCTGGTGTTTTGCTTTCAACGTCGGTTTTCCCCAAACCGGAATTTGTTCTTCCGGTATCCGGCGACTTGGCAGTAGCGGGAGCAGACTCCAGAATTAATGCAGCATCCTCTTTTTCGATTTTCTTAACAGGTTTCCCGGCTGGAGTTTCGGCATGTTTTCTGACTTCAATTGGCTGAATATTCCGGAATGCAACGGGTTTGACTGTTTCAGTCAGTTTTTTTTTACCTGCTCCGTCACCATTACTTACGATCTCAATAGCTTGTTGGAGGTAACAAAGTTTAATCAATGTTAATTCGACGTGAAGTCTTTTGTTTCTCGCAGCCTTATAATTCAATTCCGCATCACTTAAAATATTCAGGGCGCTGATCAGGTAAGCGACATCAGTTTTTTGAGCGGTGGCAATATATTTTTCTCGGAAACTTTCAACCACTTCTAATAGGCTAGCGGCCTTTTCATCTTTGCTTACGAGCAGGTTTCTGATAAACTCTGCAAATCCGTTTAAGACCTGGTCTCCTTCAAATCCTTTTCGGTTGATCCCGTCATAGAGCAGCATGGCATCGGCGAGTTTCTGATTGAGCATGCAATCCATGAGCTTAAAATAATAATCTGCGTCGAGGATATTCAGGTGTTCAAGTGTGTCCTCGTATTTCACCTGTCCATTGGTAAAGCTCACGATTTTATCAAGGATACTCAGCGCATCCCGCATACAGCCTTCACTTTTTTGCGCTATCAACTCCAACGATTCTTTGTCAGCCTTAATGGTTTCTTTTTCACAAATTTCCTGCAGATGGCCTACTGTATCGTTTACGGTTATGCGCTTGAAATCGAATATCTGGCATCGGCTGAGTATCGTCGGTAAAATTTTGTGTTTTTCAGTCGTGGCCAGGATGAAAATGGCATAATGGGGCGGCTCTTCCAATGTCTTGAGAAATGCATTGAATGCCGATGAACTTAGCATGTGAACTTCATCGATGATGTACACTTTGTATTTTCCAGCCTGTGGTGCAAATCGCACTTGTTCAACCAATGTCCTGATATCGTCAACAGAGTTGTTGCTGGCAGCATCCAGTTCATGGATATTCAGGGAGCTACCTTCATTAAAAGAAATGCAAGAGGTACATTTATTACAAGCTTCTCCATCCGGCGTACGATTTTCGCAGTTGATGGTCTTCGCAAGAATCCTGGCGCAGGTTGTTTTTCCCACACCCCTGGGACCACAAAACAAAAATGCATGAGCAAGCTGGTTATTTTTAATCGCATTTTTAAGGGTAGTAGTAATATGAGGTTGTCCCACGACCGATGAGAAGGTTTGAGGCCTGTATTTTCTTGCTGAGACAATAAACTTATCCATGATATTTCCCCGTTCAGGATCGAAAAAATGCCCGGAGTTTTTGCAATAATAATGAACTTTTGGAAGCTATGATTTTTGTTTTTGCACAACCAATCGGCCTGGTTAGGAAAGCATAGGATGTCGCTTGAATTCCTTCGTTCTGTCAAAAAGATACCTGTATGTTGTTAGGATTCTGCTTCTGAAGGTATCCCCTAATCGTTCTGCCAGGTTGATCATTTTAGGGTTGAAATCCCCGATCCACTGCATTTCATATGCAGTATACGCAGTATAAGGCTGGATGATCTTTGCTGCTTCGACAATCATAAACGCATCAATGCCAATTCCCTGGTATTCTGGGACAATGCCAAAAACTATTCCCGTAAATTTTGTATTGACCTTGGTCCTTTTGACCCAAAGGAATTTCAATTTGTGAAGCAAATCGAATTTACCATCAAGATATTTAAACCATTGATTAAGGTCAGGCAGGTTGATAAACATCGCAGCTGGTTCATCGCCATAATAGGCAAACCAAAGAATTTTTTCGTCCATCACCGGTTTCATCTGGTTAAACATCGCGGCCACCTGCTCTCGCCTTAGCTCTTTCAATCCCCCATGTCCTGCCCATGCTTTATTGTAAATAGTCGTAAAATCGTCGACGTACTTTTCAAGATTATTTTTTCTAAGGTAGTCGGCGCGGAATTTTGGATCCCTGGCTAATGCATCATGTCTTTCGTACATTCTCGGCGACAATTTCTTTTTGGGATCCAATCCAAAGCAAACCTGGTCAAAAAAAAGTTTGAACCCGTAATTCTCGAATAAATTTTTATAATAAGGCGGATTAAAATTCATTCGGTACATAGGTTCATGAAATCCTGTAGTAACCAGGCCCCACCATCGCTCACGCTCACCAAAATTTATTGGCCCATCCATAGCCTGCATGCCATGTTGTATCAACCAATGTTTGGCCGTATCAAACAGCATATCAGCCGCGGCCTGATCGTTGATGCAATCAAAAAATCCGATTCCGCCCGTAGGCACATCGTCACCCTTGTTCTTATATTTTTTATTTACAAAAGCTGCAATTCGTCCACATAGCTTTCCATCCTCATCTTTAAGGATCCACCGGATACATTCGCCATGGCGGAACGCTTTATTCTGCTTGGGATCAAATATTTCAATTATATCCTTGTCAAGCGGACGAATATAATTTGGAACTTTCCGGTGCAATTCTATATTGACCTGGATAAATTCCTGCTCTCTCTGCTTATCCGTAACGGGTACTAATTCCATACAATTCAAAATGTTCAAAAATAACAATATTGTGGTTTAAACAGGCATATAAATCGATAACGGAATGACTGTGATAATCCTTTTTAGCCCGTTCAATTTGCAAATGATAATTGCTAAAGATAACCTCTAGGGGAACAATATGTTCACATAGGATTTTTCGTCTGAAATTTTGATCACCACCTGAGGCAATTAATTTTCAAACAAGAACCTGTTTGATTTCGGAATTTCCCTTTTACTCCCTTACCTTTGCAGCCGATTTTACGTCCTTACATTTAAAAAATCAACCATATGGCAAATGCCGGGAAGATAAAACAGATCATCGGTGCAGTAGTAGATGTTCAATTCGATGGCAAA
>PSRA01000088.1 GCA_003175695.1 Bacteroidota bacterium
AAATTGAAGTCAATGATGTTTCCCTAAAAGTCTTAGTCACAAAAAAAGCCTAACAGTATGGCAACCAAGAAGAAGGCGGCAAAGCCCGCTAAAAAGGCCACCCCTAAAAAGGTCGTGAAGCCGGTGGCAAAAAAGACGGCTTCGAAAAAATCGTCGGCTAGACCGGCTAAAAAATCCATACCTAATAAAACTATAAAAGCAGTGGCTAAGAAAGAAACGAATTCAAAAAAGAATGCAACGGCAAAGCCCGCTGCCAAAAAAGCAGCCCCCGTTCAAGCAGTGAAAGCAGCAGTTAAGACCGCTTCGAAAACAGAAGTAAAGAAACCAGAACCCAAACATGAAACCAAGGCGCCGGTTGCCGTGAAGCATGAGGTTAAAAAACCTGAGTCGAAAGCCGCCAAGGTCGTAATGCCTGAAATCAGAACAAAAACAGTAAGGAAATACGAGCCTGAGTTTACAAAATCAATTTTAGACAATTTCCAACAAGATCAAACCGGACCGACTATGAGATACAGTGATGCCGAACTTGCCGAATTCAAGGATCTGATCATGAAGAAATTAGATTCAGCAAAGAAAGAACTGACCTACCTCCAGGGATTGATTACAAGGAAAGATGAAATGGGAGGAGATGATACGGATAATCGCTACATGACCATGGAAGATGGAAGTATGAGTATGGAGCGTGAGCAGCTTAGCCAGATGGCCAGCCGTCAAATTACATTCATTGATCATCTTGAAAAAGCCCTGATGAGAATTGAAAATAAGACCTATGGCATTTGCCGCGTAACCGGGAAATTAATCGATAAAGCAAGGTTGAAAGCTGTTCCGCATGCGACACTGAGCATTGAGGCGAAGCAAACGATGAATAAATAAGGATTGCAAATCTATTTTATTTTTGAAGGGATTGTTATTTACGATCCCTTTTTCATTTCCATTTATTTCCTTCTTCTTATGCAACCAAAATTTCTGTTTATTGTCATGGCCCTTGCGCTGGGTGCAATACTTCCCATTCAGGCAGCTATTAATACCCGATTGTCCAAGGCAGTTAGTAGTTCCGTTGTTGCAGCTTTTGTTTCGTTTGCTGTGGGAACAATTGCGCTTTTTCTCTTTTTGTTTTTCACCAGGCAAATTCATTTCCAGTCGCTCCCCTTTCGTCAATCGCCCTGGTGGCTATGGACCGGAGGGATATTGGGGACATTTTTTGTAGCTGGAATAGTAGTGTTGCTGCCCCGTCTGGGTGTTGCATTGTCTTTTAGCCTGGTGCTGGCGGGCCAAATGGCTGTGGCCATTCTTTTTGATCATTTCGGGTGGCTGGGAACAACTGTGCGCGAGATATCGCCTGGGAAAATTCTGGGAGCGGCTTTGCTGGTTGTTGGCGTGTACCTGATTAGAAAATTTTGAACACTGCTCTTTTATCTTATTTCCTGCATTTCCACCAGCCTCCTGTACAGCCCGTCCTGCTTCATCAATTGTTCATGAGTTCCTTTTTCTACAATGCATCCTTTTTGCAACACTATTATTTCATCAGCATTACGAATGGTACTCAGTCTATGAGCAATGACAATACTAGTCCTGTTTTGCATCATTTTATTAATAGCATCTTGCACGAGTCGCTCGCTTTCAGTATCAAGTGAAGACGTGGCTTCATCGAGTATGAGGACGGGAGGATTTTTGAGCACAGCCCGCGCGATCGTGAGTCTTTGCTTCTCGCCTCCACTTAATTTTGATCCTCGGTCACCAATATTCGATTCATACTCATCTTCTTTTTGAACAATGAAGTTGTGTGCGTTCGCCACTTTAGCTGCCTGTTCAATATTTTCTTTCCTAGCCTGGGGATAACCCAGTGAAATATTATTCGCAATCGAATCATTGAATAAAATAGGCTCCTGCGTGACAATGCTCATTTGCTGCCTGAGCGAATGCAAGGAATACTCCTTAATATTCACGCCATCAATCAACAATTGGCCTGAAGTTACATCATGAAACCTGGGTATGAGATCAGCAAGTGTAGATTTACCTGCGCCGGAAGAACCAACCAGCGCAACTGTTTTTCCTTTCTCGATCACGAGATTGATGTGATTCAGTACCTGGTGGCCTTCGTATGCAAAGCAAACATCCTTAAACTCTATCCGGTCATTGAACGATTCAAGTGTTTTGGCTTCGGGCATCTCCTGTACGGTAATGGGCGCATGCAAAACGTCTTCAATGCGCTTGATGGCAGCGCTTCCGCGCTGGGCATTATAAAATGCCGTAGACAAAGATTTCGCAGGATTAATTATCTGGGAAAAAATGGCGATATAGGTGATAAATGCTTCCGGCGGAAGTGAAAATTTATGATCCAGTACCAATCTTCCCCCAAACCACAGAATGCAAGTCAATACAATTACGCCAAGAAATTCTGACATGGGCGATGCCAAATCCCTTCGAAACATAATTTTATTTCTTACGTGGTTGATGTAATTATTTGTATCGAAAAATTTATTCCTGAGTAGCTTTTCTGCATTAAATGCCTTGATCACTCTTAAGCCTCCCAACGTTTCATCGAGGATCGACATCAGGATACCTGCCTGCTCCTGCGCAATGGAAGATTGTTTTTTTAACGAGCGGCTCACTCTGCCAATAATAAATCCGGTGAGCGGTAGCAGGACCAGCAGAAAGAGAGATAAAGCAGGGCTGAGAAAAAATAAAGTGAAGAGAATGATCAGAATGTTCATAGGATCCCTGATCAAACCCTCCAAGGTACTCATCACGCTCCATTCAATTTCATTGGCATCATTGCTCATCCGGCTGATGATGTCTCCTTTGCGTTGTTGAGTAAAATAACCGATGGGAAGTTCTAAAATTTTCGTGTAGAGGTCTGCTCGCAATCTGGTCATCACACGATTTCGCATCGGAGCGAGCACGCGGTAAGAAAAATATAGAAAAATATTCTTTAGCAAGATAGAAACAAGGATGAACAGGCATATGGCGCCCAGCGCATATACTGCGCTGTGTTGTTTGATCAACTGACTCAATAAGTATCTAAAATAATCCAGGATGCTGCCGGCGGAAAACCTGAGTTCAGGTTTGACATCAGATACTCTTTCCGTTCCAAATAACAATTGGAGGAAAGGGGCCAGCATAGCTAGTGAAACTATCGAGGCTAGAATCGACAGCAGGTTAAAAATAAAATATAGGAAGATATTCCTCTTTTGATCCCTGAGGTATCTTAAAATAATGGAAAAACGTTTCATGTATTGTTAATTACAGCAAATCCAACTCCTTAGGGGTTGTTCTGGCAAGCGAATAAGCTGTAAATTTACATTGAAAAATGTTAAAGATATGCAAGAAGGGAGACGTCAAAAGCAAGTAGCAGCACTTCTGTCTGAAGAATTAAGCAGCATTTTTCAGCGAATTGGATTGAATATGCTCGATGGAGGCATGGTTTCGATATCATCAGTGAAAATGACACCCGATCTCGCTGAAGCCCGGATTTACCTGAGTTTATTCAAAGTGAAGGATAGAAAAGAAACCATGAAAAAAATTGAAGAACGCGCCTGGGAAATCAAAAAAGAGCTGGTGAATTCTATCAAACATCAATTGCGGATAATGCCCCAATTAAGCTTTTACCTTGATGATACACTGGACTATGTAGATAAGATGGAATCGCTTTTCAAAGAAATAAAAAATCAGCAATCCTCCGGCGGGGAGGAAAAATAGTAAAACAGGAACTCTTGAATTTTCTTTTTGCCTGGCGTTATTTCAAGGCCAAAAAATCTACAAATGCTATTAATATCATTGCATGGGTAAGCGTGGCTGCCATCATTATTGGTACGGCTTCACTTATTATTGTCCTGAGCGTATTCAACGGCCTGGAGAGTCTGGTTAAATCTTTATATGCGGATTTCTATACTGACCTGAAGGTTCTTCCTAAAAATGGCAAGTTCATTACTCTGACTCCTTCTCAGATATTACAACTGAGTCAAATAGATGGCGTCCGCGGCTATTCGTTAGTGGTAGAGGAAAAAGCCCTTCTGCAGGCAGGTTCGCTGCAGCCCGTTGTGCTAAAAGGGGTCGATACCAATTTCAAGCATATCAGTGGCGTTCCTAACAAATTAGTGAAGGGAACATTTGACCTGGGTACAGTTGATCACCCTGGAGCAGTGCTTGGTGCCGGCATAGAAAATGCGCTTGGAATTGAAACGGATAAGAACCTCTTACCATTATCTGCTTACATGTTTAAGAAAAATGAAACCAGGGGTCCGGCTGATCCAATGCAATCAATGAGCAATGCAAGCTTGATTTCAACGGGCACTTTCGTCATACAGCAAGATTTTGATAACAGATATGCATTTACCAATATCGATTTTATGAAGCAGATGTTGGGCCTGGGTATATATGAGTTTACAGGAGTTGAGATTGCATTGAAAGATCCATCACAGACAGATCTGATCAAATCGAAAATTCAATCTGTGCTGGGTAATGGTTTTCTTGTTCAGAGCAGGTACGAGCAGAACCAGGGTCTTTACAGTGTCATGCGCGTGGAGAAGTGGGTAATCTACTGTGTTCTGACAATGATCCTGATTGTTGCCTGCTTCAATATGGTGGGGGCATTAACCATGCTCGTTTTGGAAAAGCAAAAAGATATCCAGGTATTGAAGGCCATGGGCGCAAATAACAATTATGTGCAAAGGATCTTTTTGAGTGAAGGATTGTTGCTGGCTTTGGTTGGTGGAGTGATTGGAATTTTGCTGGCAGTAGCAATCTGCTGGCTCCAAGTGAGATACCACCTGGTACCATTGCAGGGTGAATCTTTCCTGATATCGTATTATCCGGTGAAATTAGTACCAACCGATTTCCTGCTTGTTTTGTCCACAATTTTGGTGGTAGCATTACTTGCATCGTGGCTACCATCAAGGAAAGCGGCTAATCAGCCAATAGAACTGAGAAGCTAAAGTAATCTCCTGAAGCGTTATAGCAAACTTGCTGAATTTGTTAAAGCAGCTTCCCGCAAAGTCGCCTTTGCCACTTTGCGGGAAGCTAACCTCAGTAATCACCCAAGGTTTCCGGAAGTTGTGCCAAGGCCTTTTGCAATTGCTCATCATTTGGTGCGACTCCATGCCAGTTGTGATCATTCTCCATAAAATCTACTCCCTTACCCATTACAGTATGCATCATTATTGCAATGGGTTTTCCATTTCCCGTCAAAGATTTTGCTTTTTTCAAAACCGTAGTGACCTCATCCATATCGTTACCGTTCATTTCTAACGTAGTCCAACCGAAGGCTTCAAATTTTTGCCTGATATTACCCAGGTTCATCACCTTTTCAGTTGGTCCATCAATTTGTTGATGGTTCCAATCTACCGTGGAGATCAGGTTATCTACTTTATGATGCGCTGCGAAAAGTAAGGCTTCCCATATTTGACCTTCATCCAATTCTCCGTCTCCATGAAGGGAAAAGACAATATTCTTTTCATTATTGAGTTTTTTACTTAGTGCAGCACCTATCGCTACACTCATACCCTGGCCTAATGATCCGCTCGCAACGCGGATGCCGGGTAAGTGTTCATGTGTGGCAGGATGTCCTTGCAGCCGGGAATTTATTTTTCTGAATGTGGAAAGTTCTTTGATGTCAAAATATCCCGCTCTTGCGAGCGCGGAATAAAATACCGGGGAAATATGACCATTCGATAAGAAGAAGAGATCCTCATTCTTTCCGTCCATCGTGAAATGAGGATTGTGTTGCATGATATCAAAATATAATGCAGTAAAAAAATCAGCACAACCTAAGGATCCACCCGGATGACCACTGGCGGCTCCGTGAACCATTCGAACAATGTCTCTGCGAATTTGGGAGGCAATTGCTTTTAAATCAGCCATATAAAAGTTTTTTAGCTACAACGGCGGCAAAGCTAACGGAATTTATTTATCCTTATATTAAACTTTTGCTTTAATTTGCCGTCCTAATCGCCCCATAGTTCATCAATCTGTTGCCTTTAGTTTTCACGTTTTAAGTATGAATGACTGATTTGAAGCTGTCTTAGTTTTTAGGCTGAGTTAGTGGATCTAAAAGAATTGGAAATTATTTTTTGAATTACAAATCAAGGTCAATGTTTGATGTCATACTCTCTGTAACCATTTCATTTACTATTACTTTTCTGGCTATCCCGGTAATCATCAACGTTGCCGAAATGAAAAAGCTGTTTGATATGCCGGATGAGCGCAAAATTCACCACACGGCGATCACACCTCTGGGAGGAATTGGCATTTTTGCTGGCTTTGTTTTCGGTTGTCTGCTAACCGTTAATTTCAAATCTTCTTACGAGTTTCAATATTTTGTAGCAGCTGCTTTGGTGATTTTTTTCCTGGGATTGAAAGATGATATCCTGATTATTTCTCCTATAAAGAAATTTATTGGCCAGGTGCTTGCAGCATTTTTGATTATTTACTATGGAAGAATTCAAATCAGAAGCATGCATGGATTTCTCGGCATATATGAATTGCCTGAGATGTTCAGTTTATTGATCACCTATTTTACAGTAATTGTAATCATTAACTCATTTAACCTGATTGATGGGGTAGATGGGCTGGCGGGATCATTGGGACTTATGTCCTCCGCACTTTTTGGTATATATTTCCTAAGCATCAACATGCCATCTTATTATATACTTGCTTTTTCACTTTGCGGAAGTTTGTTGGCATTTTTGATTTTCAATTTCGAACCTGCAAAAATATTCATGGGTGATACCGGCTCGCTGTTAATTGGAGTTGTTAACGCAATTCTGGCAGTTAAATTCATTGATCCTGCAACCAGCGCGGAAAACGCACAACCACTCGACTCATCTGCCGCAATTGGCTTTACGATTTTAATGATTCCGTTGCTGGATACATTGCGCGTATTCTCCATCCGAATATTCAAGAGACGTTCCCCGTTTAGTCCCGATAGAAATCATATTCATCATCTCTTGTTGGACCGTGGTCTCTCGCACAGGGCAATCACCATCCTGCTTGTGACAATGAACCTCACACTTGTGACTCTCGTTTATTTTGGAAGATCTTTGGGAACTACTGTCCTGATCCTTGCAGTTTTTGCTGTGTTTTTTGGATTTATTGCTGTCTCTTACTACGCGCGTTCCAAAGCAAAATTGGCCCTCTCCAATAATAACAATAACAACAGCCACGAAAGCGGCAAATTGCAGGAATCAAAATTGATTTCTTTTATCAAGGACAATATTTTGGAGCAAAAAAACTAATAAATTTCCTTTCCCTTTTTAACTAAGGCTGTAGAGGTTTTTTTTGTCCAATTTTTCTTTTGCCGTAGGTTTGCATGCCTGCGTTAATTAAATACTCTTTTATTTATGCCAGATGATCTAGCACACGTCCTGACGGAAGCTCAGGATTCCATGCAAAAAGCAATCAATCACCTTGAAAATGAATTGATCAAAATCAGGGCCGGCAAAGCCAATCCACAAATGTTCGACGGTTTGACAGTTGACTATTATGGTTCACCGACGCCAATGAACCAGGTTGCCAATATATCGGTGATGGATGCCCGAACTATGACTATCCAACCATGGGAAAAAAATATGCTTCAGCCTATTGAACGCTCCATTATTGCTGCCAACCTGGGCGTCACTCCTCAAAATGACGGAAATACAATTCGCATTTTCATGCCTCCACTCACCGAAGAGCGCCGTAAAGAATATGTGAAAAGAGCTAATCAGGAAGGCGAGCATACGAAAGTAGCAGTTCGCAATATCAGGCGCGATGCCATTGAACATATTAAAAGACTACAGAAACAAGGAGTAAGTGAAGATGCTTCAAAAGATGCAGAAAAGAAAATGCAGGAAACTACGGACAGATATATCTCCCTCGTTGAGAAGCACCTGAGCGCCAAAGAAAAAGAGATTATGTCTGTGTGATTTTGATTGCTCGTGAAAATATTTTCGACTGACCCATTTTTCTTTCGATAAACTTCAACTTACTCACACTTGCGTTTACTCCGTGGCGTGATAAATTTTGATTCGCGGCAAGTGATTGTCTTACTAGCGCGTTTAGGGGATCCTGAAATTTGGCGCGATGTATTATTCATATTTTTTAAATTCGTTTAGGCTGTCAGTGTCAGTATGGACATGGCTTTGCTCCACATAAACAAAATAGAGACATGGGTGCTCATAAGGCTTACAACGGAATTTTTCCCACTTGTTCCTATGTCTTCAATGTGTCCGTGTAGTGGAAGAATCTACATTTGTAGGGGTTAATCTAGACAAGTAGGATATATAATATACTGGCCCGAATTGTGCATAAATTAATATCCGTATTCCTCCAAACTTTTTGATCTTTAATCCGGGCTCGCTTAGTATATCACTCATTTTCTCAAACATCAAAACCGAATTATTATGGGATTTCTCAAAGATTTCAAAGATTTTGCTATGCGTGGCAATGTCGTAGATCTGGCAGTTGCGGTGATCATCGGAGGAGCTTTTGGTGCCATCGTTTCTTCTTTGGTTGAAAATATTATTACTCCCTTACTTTTAGCACCGTTGTTGAAAGCAGCTCACGCTCAGGACCTGGATAAACTGACCTGGGGAGCTGTTAAACCCGGAAAATTTTTATCGAGTGTCATAAATTTTCTACTGATAGCTTTTGTGCTTTTTCTCATTATCAGGGCAGCCAAAAGCCTTGAAAAGAAAAAAACGCCTCCTGAGCCGGCGCTTACCACGACGGAAAAGTTGCTTACCGAAATCAGAGATGAGCTGAAGAAGAACTAACCTCATATTGTCCTCCAACTTTAGGCCCGGGAAATATCATTTGAATATTGTAAAGAATAAATTTTTGTTCTATGAGAAGATTTTTTTTGGCTGCCGTAGCCATTGTTGCCAGCTGTGTTGTTTTTGGCCAGGATAAGGATATCGAGAACATGAAAAAAGAGGCGGCAAAGGAGTTTCAAAAAAACCCGGAGGATACAATCCCGAAAATTTGGAGAGTAGGAGGTCTATTCACGCTTAATTTCAACCAGGCTGCGTTGAGTAATTGGGCCGCCGGTGGCGAAAATTCTGCATTATCATTCAATTCGTTGCTAAGTCTGCATGCATTTTATAAGAAAAACAGGGATGCATGGGATAATACATTGGACCTGGCCTATGGAGGCCTGTCTTCCACTACCCAGGGGAAGAGAAAAACTGACGACAGGATTGATCTTTTATCAAGATATGGATATGAGATTGCAAAAAAATGGTACCTCAGTGCTTTATTTAATTTCAGGACTCAATTTGCAAAAGGTTATAATTATCCGAGCGCTAATACCAAAGTTCTGACTTCAGATTTCCTGTCTCCTGCTTATGTACTACTTTCTCCCGGAATCATGTATAAGCCAAATGACGAATTCGCTGCTTTTATTTCTCCAGCCACAGCGCGTTGGGTGATAGTCAGGAATGATACATTGGCGAGTATTGGTGCATTTGGTGTAGATTCCGGCAAAAATGTAAAATTCGAACTAGGAGCTTTTGCTTCATTCACATACAATAAAAAAATCAGCGCAAATTCGGTATATACGGGGCGCCTCGACTTTTTCTCAAATTATCTTCACGATCCCCAAAACATCGATATCTACATGACCAATCTCCTGGTTGTTAAGGTGACTAAGATCATAAGCATGACCTTTTCCCTTAACCTGATTTACGATAACGATATTAAAACAGTCAAAAGCGATGGTACATCGGGAGGAGCGGCCTTACAACTCCAGGAGGTGTTGGGAATTGGATTGTCACTCAAATTTTAGGCAATTTTCTTTCCACGGTGATTCATACATTTGCAAGGTTTAGGTAATTGAATTTAAAAATAATGGCAGTGAACGCAGGATCTTACCAGATCAAATTATCGCAATTCGAAGGACCCTTTGATCTCTTATTATTTTTTATAGAAAGGGATGAACTCGATATATACAATATTCCCATTAACCAGATTATCCGCGATTTCCTTGATTATATCCATTCGCAGGAAAGTCTGAACATTGAACTTTCCAGTGAATTCATTTTGTTTGTTTCCACCCTTATGCGCATCAAGGCAAAAATGCTGCTACCACGTAAGGAATTGGATGAACAAGGCAATGAAATTGATCCGAGGCAGGAACTCATCGACAAAGTACTTCAATATAAAAAATTCAAAGAGGCGGCAGGTCAGATGGCAGAAATGGAAGCCATCAGGATGCTGATGGTCAGGCGTGGGAATCTTCAAAAGGAACTTGCGCAAATCGGCGAAGCTTCTTCGGATGGTACGGAGATCCAGACCATCAGTTTATTCAAATTGATGAAGACTTTTGAAAGAGTCTTACAAAGGCTGCAGGAAAGAGAGAATAAACCCGTTCACACGGTAGTCCAGTATAATTATACAATGGAGACAACCCGCGATCAAATGTTGTCCCTTGTTCAAAATGAAAAGAGAATTCCCTTCGAAAAGATCATCGATACCTGCGAAAACAGGATCCATGCCATATTTGTTTTCCTGTCTTTACTGGAATTAGTGCAGCAACGCTATATGACTATTATGGTAGGCGAAGGAAAAAACAATTTCGTCCTGGAGTACAATGCAACCAGGACTGATGATCCGATACCCACTCTCCCGATTTAACCCTTCCATTAGGCTTCATCCGCCTCGGCGGAAAGGACAAGGGCACATAGGCATGCTGCTACCTTTGCGTCCTTGCATGAAAGTGCCTGACGAAAGGTCTGACAACAGGCAGTTAGGCCTGTCAAAAATGCTTTGGTATCATAATTGATGTTTAAACATCGTTTCTAAGTCAATCATTAAATCAATCATATGCAGTCAATATTTTATCCTGCCTCAGACAGGGGCCACGTAAATTTTGGATGGTTGGACAGTCACCATTCCTTCAGTTTTGGTCATTGGTATGACCCCAAAAAAGTTCATTTTGGAGCCCTACGTGTATTGAATGACGATATTGTACAGGGTGGCGGGGGATTCGGTACTCATCCGCACGATAATATGGAAATCGTTTCGATTCCGCTCAAAGGCGCATTGAAACACAAAGACAGTACCGGGACTGATGGCCTGATAGCTACCGGGGATGTTCAAATTATGAGCGCAGGCACGGGCATTCGCCACTCCGAATACAATGCTTCGAATACGGATGATGTTAATTTTCTCCAGATCTGGGTGATTCCGAAGGAAAGGAATATCAAGCCGCGATATGATCAGCAAGCTTTTGATGGCAAAGACAGGGTTAACAAATGGCAGATTGTAGTAAGCCCGGACAAGGGTGATAAAGGATTATGGATTAACCAGGATGCAAGATTTGCTTTGACCAAACTGGAAAAGGGGAAAACAATTTCTTATGAACCTAAATTCAAAGGAAACGGCGTTTACGTGTTTGTGATAGATGGTGGCATTTCCATTGATAATAAAGAGATAGACAAAAGAGACGCGATAGGTTTGTTTGACACAAATGGATTCACTATTCAGGCCGATAAGGATTCAGAAATATTGGCCATTGAAGTACCGATGCTTTCATAAAAGGAGTTATATATGACAACTAGAACTATTTCACATATTGAACAATCGTCCATAGAATTTGTGGGCGAAAACAGGGTGAGAAGGGCATTGCCAACGAGAAATCTGAAGCAGGTCGATCCATTCTTGTTTATTGATTATCTGCTGCCAGTTAAAATCAATAAAGGGGCTGATATTAGAATCCCTCCCCATCCGCATGCAGGTTTTGACGTGGTGACGTATCTGTTGAACGGAGAATTTTTTCACCGTGACAGTAAGGGTCACGAACAAGTGGCCCGTGCAGGAGATGTGAATTGGATGAATGCAGGATCGGGCATTATCCATTCGGAAGGCCCCACCGGGGCATTCCTTGAAAAAGGAGGGCATTTGGAGCTGATGCAGGTTTGGATCAATCTTCCGGCGAAGGACAAATTTGGTGAATCATCCTTTACTCATTATCCCGCTACCCAAATTCCGGTTGTTGATAACGGTGATGTATGGTTGAAAGTAATAGCAGGAACATACCAAGGCAACACTTCACCGATTCGGACGGATACACCGCTGTTTTATTATCATATTAAAATAAAGGCAGGAAAATCATTTTTGTTGCCCGTAGATCCTGCTTATACCAGTGCTTTATACCTGATGAGAGGAAAGTTGAAGTCCCTCAATGAGGAGATTAAGGAAGGTTACCTGGCGGATTACCACCTGAATGGGGATCAAATCAGCTTTTCCGCTGTTGAAGATTCTGAACTCATCCTTTTCGGTGGAGAACCCATCAAAGAAAAAGTAGTCAGCTATGGTCCTTTCGTGATGAATAGCTTTGAAGAAATTGAGGCGGCTTTTACCAATTATCAGATGGGGAAGATGGGAGAATTAGAGTATTAGTCTGGATGATCACGAAGGCCACTAATTCGGGTCCTTCGTGACCGCCCGATGTAGTGTACAATCACCTCGCCAAATGTATTTTAAAATATAAGGCACGTTTGTATTGACAACCGAGCCTCGCTTACTTGCTTTAAAATTCAGCTTCTTAGTAAATCCATAAAATAATCGGCTTCCCCGCGTGATCTATAATCGGCTGCAAGTGCTTCAAAAACACTTGTGACACCATTGGGCATCCACTGCTATTGCAAATAGGTATGGGATAAGTTTCACTTTCAGGAACACAACCATACGAATGCAAAACAATATTTCGCTCGAAAGCATTCCGATTGCTACTATCCAAACCACTTAATTTATATGCCGACCCAAAAGTTCCCTGATAGTGAAATCCGACGCTATACTTTCCCAGTGCAGTGCAGCAACTGCCAGGCCTGTTCGAGAATGCAGGCTTAAAACTAAACCCATGATTGCAATGGCCATGGGCAACCAATCCGGATCCCAAAACCGTATCTTTTCTCAGATCATATACAAAGAACCTTTTCTTGCCTGAGGGAATGCTCATGTCGATAAGAAAGCAATAGTTATTATTGAAGTCTTTTCCGTGAAGAAAATTCCTGATGATGACCGCATGCTCAACGATTTTAGCTTTTTCGTTTGTTGTTAGGCGGTACCTGGACTGATATCGCGGGCCTTTATGAGACCAGAATTCAGCATCTACAAAATAAATCAGAACAATAAGCAAGACCATCAATGGAAGAGCCAGGAGAAGTTTCATGATGGGAGAGTTTTGTGATATAACCATGATTGGCTTACTTCGCCAATCCATAAAAAAATCAACTCCTGGCCTGTTAAAAAAAATGAAAAACCCTGAGCTTGTCGAGTCAGGGTCTGGTTCAATCAGATGCTCGTATTCAAATCTATGCTTTGGATTCAACACTTATTTCATTGCGAGAAATTCCCTCAAAATCTCCAGCCCGCAAAAATCTGCACAACATTGTTCTTGAAATTAACACTGGGTGCGCTATAACTTCCGCTGGACGAATTATTCAAGACATCCTTATACAAATTATTGAAGCTAATATTATATCGTGCACCAACCAGCAAACCCATTATGGGATGTACTTCTATACCTCCTCCGAATCCATAGTCAAAGCGGTTGTACAAGCTGAGAATCTGGTCCGCAGTGGCATTGCCGGTACTCTGGCTTTTGCCCGTTGCTGTGGCATTGAGCAGATAGCCGGTTTGCGCGCCAATTTGAATTTGCAGGAACTTGGTAACGTTGATGCCCATCAGTGAGGCCAAATAAATATAATTGTGGGTAAGTGATCCCGAGCTGGAATCTGTACTGAAATTGTAACCCTGCTGTGAATACAAAAGTTCCAGGCGGAAGCTGAATAATTTACTGCCGGTGTTCATAAAAACTCCGGCATGCCAGCCCGTGCGGCTACTTGCGCCAATCTGGGAAGCATTTGTAATGTTGGAGAAATTGAGTCCAGCTTTAATACCAAAATACATTGGTTTGTCTGAAGGTCCTATACTCTTGTGAATTGTCTGAGCACTACTATCATGCTGACTAAAGACGTAAAAGGGAGAAAGAATTAGCAGAAGAACAAATAGCCTTTTCATATAAGAATTGTTTTTGAATTGATAAATAACATCGTGTCTGAATAGAAAAGAATTCTTATTCAATGTTTGGGAGTTGCTTTGACAACCGGGGGGCATTAAAGAGGAAGACATGGCTTGGTGATTTGGGCTAAGGTTAATGAATTAAAGAAGTAGGATCGTTCCTGATCATTGGCAATGAATACTCATTCGCGCAAGGAAATATTCTTTGGATAACTCGCTATACCAAGTCTAACCAATACACAAACTTGTTATTCAAGTGCTGCGACAAGATGAGGAAGGCCATGTCAGGCTGGCTTCATTATCTTTTCTAATTCCATGGCAAAAACAATGATGAGTCCTATGAGTCGGGATGAAGAGGGCAGAATGTACTAAAGGAATGCCTGGCCAAACTGAACGAGAATTTTGCTAGATATATTCCAAACCGCTTTCATCATAGTTTCAAGCTAAACGTCACAAATTGATTGGATCGATTAATACTAAGTAGAGCTTACCTTTTGGGTGAAGGACAGGATTCACTTTTGAAGCGTTTATCCTTGTGCATACTAAGCAGAAATTCTAAATAAGGAAATTTCTAAGATTGAATTGAATTGCGAATCTTATTTCAATGAAAATTACATGTACTATTCCAGATTGCCTGCAACTTTTATTTTGGTGCTCATCATTTCTCTCACCGTTTGAGCAATTCCAACCGCGTCAAATGCGCACTCTTTTTGTAATTCTTTAGGAGCACCATGTTCAATGAAATGGTCTGGAATACCCAACAACTTTACAGTTGCCTGATATTGATGTGTCGCCATAAATTCAAGAACTGCACTTCCAAATCCTCCCTGGACTGTTCCATCTTCGACAGTAATTATCTTATCGAATTTTTTGAAAACTTCGTGAAGCAAGGCTTCATCTATTGGCTTGACAAAACGTAAGTCGTAATGAGCCGGATCTAATCCTTCTGTTCTTAAATTACGGATGGCCGCCTGCACAAAATTTCCAGGGTGACCAATGGAAAGAATAGCAATATCCTGACCATCTTTCAATTTTCTTCCCTTTCCAATCTGTATTTCCTGCAAAGGTGTTCTCCATTCAGGCGTCACACCTTCACCGCGCGGATAGCGGATTACAAAAGGATTTGTCGTAGAATCCAGCTGTGCCGTAAACATTAAATTCCGCAATTCTGATTCATTCATCGGAGCACTTACAATCATATTGGGCACACAACGCATGTATGCAAGATCGTAAGCTCCATGGTGTGTCGGCCCATCTTCTCCAACCAATCCTGCACGGTCCAGGCAAAATATTACAGGCAAATTTTGTATGGCCACATCATGAATAACCTGGTCATATGCCCTTTGCATAAATGAAGAGTAAATATTACAGAATACTCTCATTCCCTGGGTAGCCATCCCCGCACTGAGAGTAACGGCATGCTGCTCGCATATGCCAACGTCGAAAGCCCGATTGGGCATTTCGTCCATCATGAATTTCAAAGAAGAGCCGCTCGGCATGGCGGGTGTCACGCCAAATATCTTTGGATTTATTTCAGCCAATTCAATAATCGTCTTACCGAAAACATCCTGGTATTTTGGTGGTTGGGGAACTTCATATTTTTTCTTGTAGATCTCACCGGTTATTTTATCGAAGAGACCGGGCGCATGCCATTTAGTTTGGTCATTCTCTGCCAACGCAAAACCCTTACCCTTGACAGTTATAACATGTAATAATTTGGGACCAGGAATGTTTTTGAGGTCGTTGAGTGTGTCCACCAGCTTGCTGATATTGTGTCCATCAATGGGTCCAAAATAACGCAGCTTCAATGCTTCGAAAAGGTTGCTGCTTTTGCTCACAAAACTCTTTATACTGTGTTCAATTTTGCTGGCAATTTCCCGGCTGAACTGGCTACCTATCGGAAGTTTACCCAGGGCCCTCCAGATATCATCCTTGAGTTTATTATAAGTCTGGGACGTGGTAATATCTGTCAGGTATTCTTTCAGGGCACCGACATTAGGGTCGATGCTCATGCAGTTATCATTCAAAATGATGAGCAGATCCGTATCTGCTACTCCGGCATGGTTCATTCCCTCAAAGGCTAAACCCGCCGTCAATGCTCCGTCGCCAATGACAGCCACCACCTTTTTATCGTTCTCGCCTTTATATTTTGCTGCCATGGCAATTCCCAACGCTGCGCTGATAGAAGTGGAAGAATGACCCACCCCAAATACATCATATTCGCTTTCGGCGCGATTTGGAAATCCACTGATGCCCTTGTATTTGCGATTGGTATAAAAAATGTCTCTTCGGCCAGTCAGAATCTTATGGCCATATGCCTGGTGTCCAACATCCCAAACCAACTGATCATAGGGTGCATTGAAAACATGGTGCAGGGCGACTGTGAGCTCGACAACACCGAGGCTGGCGCCAAAATGCCCCCCATGAAGGCTGACGATATCAATGATATACTGGCGCAATTCATTGGTAACCTGCTGCAATTCGTCGATGGACAATTTTTTTAGATCCGCCGGCGATTCGATGGTTCTCAATAAAGGCCCAGGGGTAATGTCCATATCGAATCCTCTTTAGTCAAAAACAAAAATACACTTTTATCGCCAATTAGCTAGTTCAAAGGCAGATCCAGCCTGGTTTAGCCTGAGGCAAGGACTCCAGTATACGGATTTGCCATTGCTGACCGACCGGCCGACTACCTATATCGCCATTAATACAAATCCAGTGCCCGCCGCCGACCCAAAAGTTTAGATTTGTAGCTCATTTTTTTGTTACTTTCACAACATGTCAAAAAACTCGGCTCGGTATTATTGGTGGTGCCAGATTGGCGGCTGGACGCTTTTGGCGCTCATGTTTATTCTCCTTGAATTTATCTCCGATCAGAAAGTCACGAATAAACAGATAGAACAATTGGGCGTGATGTTTTTCACCGGTATGTTGACTACTCACCTTTTCAGGGAGTTTATTCGAAAATCCAACTGGCTAATGCTACCAGTCGAAAAGGCTGTCCCGAAGTTCTTCCTTGGAATCATTATCGTTTGTATTGTGGCCGGCCTGATCAGGGTTGGCATTGTCATCCTCTTTGATTTAACCAGCAGCAGGAAAAAATTCGATTTTCCCACCCGCCTTCTCTTCGCAACGCTTGAAAACGGCTTCTTTATCATCCCCTGGACGCTCATTTATTATTTCTATCATTATATCGAAAAGAGCCGCAAGCAGCAATTAGACACATTGAAACTCGAATCCCTGGTAAAGGAACTCGAGTTAAAAACGATCAAATCGCATATCAATCCTCACTTTATTTTTAATTCATTGAACAGTATCCGCGCACTCATTGATGAAAACCCAGGCCGCGCCCGCACTGCAATCACTGAATTGAGCAATATCCTTCGCAGCAGTATGCAAACTGAAAAACAGGAAACGGTTTCATTTGAAAAAGAATTGAATATCGTTAAGGATTACCTGGCGCTCGAGCATATTCGTTTTGAAGACAGGTTGCAGGTGGAATATGAAATTGATGAAAATACACTCTGCCAACCTATTCCCCCTATGATGTTGCAAACACTCGTTGAAAATGCAATCAAGCATGGGATCAACAAACAGGTGAATGGCGGTGTTGTAAAAATCATCTCGGATTTCAAGGATAACTATCATGAGTTGGTGATCCGGAATACGGGTCATCTCAATGGCTCTAAAAATGAAGATGGTTTTGGTCTCATAAGTACCCGCAACAGGTTACAATTGCTATTCGGACAAAGAGCAAATTTTGAAATTAAGGAATTGAATGATCACACGGTCGAAGCGACTGTATTGATCCCCATGGACCTCAATAAATAAAATCTTATGATTAAAGCGGTTATTATTGACGATGAGCGTTTGGCAAGAAACGAGCTCAAAAAGTTATTGCAGGATTTTCCTGAAATTGAAGTCGTAGCAGAGGCGGCGAATGCCAATGAAGGAATTGAAAAGATTGATTCACTCAATCCTGATTTGGTATTTCTCGATATTCAAATGCCCGGCAAGACCGGATTTGACATGCTCGCCGAACTGGATAAGACGCCGGACGTCATATTCACAACAGCATATGACGATTATGCCTTGAAAGCTTTTGAAGTGAATGCGCTCGATTATCTCCTCAAGCCGGTAGAACCGAAGCGACTCGCCGATGCTCTCCACAAGTTGCACCTGGAAGAGGGTAAAGACAGGGAGATGGTTTCAGAAGATGAAATTCCTGTGAATCGCAGTCTCCTCCACGAGCATGACCAGGTTTTCGTAAAAGATGGGGAAAGATGTTGGTTTGTGAAGCTGTCTGATATTCGCTTATTTGAAAGCGTGGGAAACTATGCAAAAGTTTATTTTGGACCGAACAAACCTCTTATATTAAAATCACTCAACGCGCTGGAAGAAAGATTGGATGAAAAGGTCTTTTTCAGGGCCAACCGCAAACATATTGTCAACCTCAGGTTGATCGAAAAGATTGAACCCTATTTCAACGGAGGACTTCTTCTCGAACTGAAGGGTGGCGAAAAAATTGAAGTGAGCAGAAGGCAAACAGTTAAGTTTAAAGAAATGATGAGTCTGTAACTTCTCATTTAATTTCAACGACATATTAAATCCCGCAAGGCGGGATTTTTTCTTAATTATTCACGGCAAACATATGAAACCACGTATTGTCATTTTTCTTTTTGGGTTCTTCAGTCATAGTGTATTTGGACAGGATATTTCTCAATGGTTCAATGAAAAAAAAGTAACGCAAATCGAAAGCACTTTGGCTTCGGATAGTATGGAAGGAAGAAAAGCGGGGACGCGGGGGATTGAAAAAGCTACTGAATTTATTTCGAGTCAATTTAAGTCAGCCGGATTGCAGACATGGGACAAAAGTAATTCCTATCAACAAAAATTTGCGTTTATAACTATCGATCGGCAGACCAAAGAAGGTTCAATGGATGGGCTACCTATAAAACCACAGAACCTCGTAGTATTTAGTGCCAAAGAAAACCTGGAAATAAATGATCAAAGCGGTTATAAAAGCATCCAATTTAAAAAAGGAGATAATTTTAGGGCTAATGCGATAAAGTGGACTCAAAGTGACGAAAATCTCATCGTGTGGGTGGACAGCAGTTTTGCACCGCTTTTAGCCAGCTTGGAAGCTTATAGCAGGAACCAACTTCAAAAAGATCGTAACATTCTTTTTGTACTGTCCAATAGAATTCCTGATCATTTTAATTTTCGAATACAGCAACAAATCACTGTAAAACCGCTTGCTAACGTGATCGGTATTTTACCAGGCAAAACAAAAAAGAACGAATATGTTATCTTCTCCGCGCATTATGATCATCTTGGCATCGGTACGCCCAACGCCTTGCACGATTCCATTTTCAATGGCGCTAATGACGATGCATCAGGAACCACTGCAGTCATTATGTTGGCAAATTATTTTGCAAAGAGAAATGACAATGCCCGCACTCTGATTTTTGTAGCATTTACAGCCGAAGAAATGGGTGGTTATGGGTCAGCATATTTTTCTACTCACTTTAATCCCGACTCAGTAATCGCGATGTTCAATATCGAGATGATCGGAACCGAGAGCAAATGGGGTTCGCATTCAGCCTATGTTACAGGTTATGATAAATCTGATATGCCCAAAATTCTTGAGAAAAATTTGCAGGGAACTGAATTCAAATTCTATCCTGATCCATATGCGGCTGAAAATCTGTTTTACAGGTCAGATAATGCAACATTGGCCAAACTAGGCGTCCCGGCCCACACGATCTCTACTTCGAAAATGGATGATGAAAAATTTTATCAAACAGTGGGTGATGAGGTTCAGACTCTCAACATGACAAATATGACGGAGATCATTCGCGCGATCGCATTGAGTGCTCGTAGTATTGTGAGTGGAGAAGATACTCCCACCAGGATTGAAAAAATTGGGCAATAATCCACGCACCTGAAGCGAGTCACCCAGGGGCGCGGGCACCACGCAGGTGCAGGCTCGTGTTGCCCCCGCGGATGGCTCGCCACAGCCCGCGAAACAGCAATTACAGTGAAGCCCTAATGGGAAGTGGTCAGGTCGGAAACTGTACCCCTAAAATAAATCGTTTGCCGGATATTGCTATTGATTTGCAAATTAGCATAGCCCGAATTTGAGATACTCAGCAACATGGTATTGGCATACTTATTATCCTTAGGCATGATCGTTATATCCCAACCGCCCTTGGTTCCATCCTTCAGATTGTATGCAAATTCCGTAGTCTTAAAATTCAACCCGCCATCTGTTTCACCAATACTGGCCTGGTAGGACCTTCCGTAATATGGCAGATCAGCAATAACGGTATCTCCCATGATCGTAAGAGTGTAAGTGGAAGTAAGCTGACGCGTTCTTCCCGACATTGGTGTAGCCGTTGTCGCAGTGAACATAAAGTGCCTTGACTCCACTAATTTCTTGAGCGCTTCTATTTTTGCATTTTCCTTTTCCTGCTTTTCGGTGTTTTGGGCAGTTGAACTGCAGGGCAGAATCCCCATAACGAAGCCGAAAAAGAGAACCGGGAATAGATTGAATAACTTTTTCATATAGCTCGATTTATAAGACTTTATTAATACAAGCAGTGATTAGTCCGTTTCGGCCTAATCAATTTAATGATTATTTGATTTCGGGTAAGTTAAAGTTTTGACAGATCAGAATTTGGCCAGCACCTTTTTCATCGCCTCCATAATGCGGTCATTACCAGGATTTCCCAGGCTCCCAACATGAGTATGATGCAAGCTTTTCTTGTAATCGAATTGAAAATCTCCTTTTTCGATCTGGTTCCCGATGGTTTTATAAGCCTCACGGAAAGGCATACCCTTGTTCACCATGTCATTGACGGCTTCTACGCTAAAAAGATATTTGTACTTCTCATCATCCAAAATGTTATCTTTTATTTCGATATTGGAGATCATTAAAACAGCCATATCAAGGCATTCCTTGAGAGTTTCAATGGCGGGAAATAAAACCTGCTTGGTTAATTGCAGGTCCCTGTGATATCCGGATGGAAGATTGCTGGTGAGCAGGGTCAACTCGTTGGGCGTTGATTGAATAAGGTTGCATTTGGCCCGGATCAACTCGAAAACGTCCGGATTTTTTTTGTGCGGCATGATACTGCTTCCGGTAGTCAATTCTGCAGGAAAAGAAATAAAGCCAAAATTCTGGCTCAGATATAGGCAGCAATCCATAGAAAGTCTGCTGAGCGTGGCTGCAACGCTGGCAATGCCGCTAGCGACAGCTTTTTCCGTTTTACCTCTGCTCATTTGCGCATATACAGCATTGATATGCATTGCCTCAAATTCGAGGATCCTTGTCGTCATGTCTCTATCGAGGGGAAATGAAGAGCCATATCCGGCACCACTACCAAGCGGATTTTTGTTGGTAATATGGAACGCTGCAGCTAATAATTCAAGGTCATCAACCAGGCTCTCGGCATAGGCCCCAAACCAGAGTCCAAATGAAGAAGGCATCGCAATCTGCAGATGAGTATAACCCGGAAGCAATTTGCCTTTGTACTTTTCACTTTGGGTAATCAGCAAATCAAAAAATATTTTTACCCGGTCCCTGATTTTCTCAATCTCCGCTTTCAGGTATAATTTTATGTCCACAGCCACCTGGTCGTTCCGACTTCTTCCACTGTGGATCTTTTTTCCGGATTCTCCAATGCGCTTTGTTAACATTAGTTCAATCTGTGAATGAATGTCTTCTGCCTGATCATCCATTTTGAAAGAACCATTTTCTATCTCAAGAAGAATTTTCTTCAATTCTGTATGAATGCTCTCGAGTTCCAGTTTTGTAAGCAAACCTATACTGGCCAGCATTTCAGTGTGTGCCAATGAAGCCCTGACATCATAAGGGGCCAGCAGGATATCAAACTCCTTGTCCCTGCCAACAGTAAATTGCTCAATTTGTTGATTGACCGTTGAACCTTCTTTTTCCCAAAGCTTCATGACTTGCTATTTAATGCTATTAATGAAGAACAATTCTATCGGGACGTTCCCACTTAAATAAATCCGTTCAAAAGGTTGATATATAAATCTATTCCATTTCTGATTTCGTCCAGGTAAATAAATTCATCGGCTGTGTGGCTGCGCGCGGAGTCACCAGGGCCCATTTTCAGCGCCGGAAAGGGCATAAGAGCCTTATCGGAGGTGGTGGGCGATCCATAATAACCTCTACCCAATGCCAAACCGGCTTTCACCAGCGGATGATCCAATGAAATGGAAGTAGATTTCATCCGGGTGGTTCTGGGTTTAAATTGGCTTTTCAAGTTATTTTTCAAAGCGTCTAATATCTCATCAAAAGTGTACAGTTCATTTACCCTTACATCTATTACAAATTTGCATTGAGAAGGGACCACATTGTGTTGCTTATTTTCTGTTTCAATGATGGTAACGGTCATCCGCGATTCTCCCAGCAAGTCGCTCACTTTATCAAACCTGTAGTTCCTGACCCATTCAATATCATCCATTGCTTTGTACAATGCATTTTCTCCTTCATTCCTGGCAGCATGACCTGCACGACCCTGAGCAAGGCAATCAATAACCATTAGTCCACGCTCAGCAACGGCCATTTCCAATTTGGTCGGTTCACCCACAATGCCAAAATCTATCTGACCCAGGTAAGGCAATACCAATTCAATTCCATTGACCCCACTGATCTCCTCTTCGGCACTTGCAGCAAATACAACATTGTGCTTTAATTTTTCCTGGGGATAGAAATAAAGGAACACGGCCATCAGGCTCACCAGGCAGCCGCCTGCATCATTACTGCCGAGTCCGAATAGTTTTCCATCTTTTTCGATGGGAGTGAAAGGATCCACAGTGTAATTCTTGTTGGGTCGCACCGTATCATGATGCGAATTCAACAAAATGCTCTGCTTGGAAGGGTCGTAGTGTTTGTTTTTCGCATACACATTATTGCCGACCCTCGCATGGGGGATTTCGTGTTTCTTGAAGAATTCAATGATGAGTTCGGCCGTGTCGTTTTCTTCTTTAGAAAATGACGGCGTCGCGATCAGGTCTTTCAATAGACTGATTGCATCCGATTGTAAGGTATTTATTTCAGCATTAGTCATTGGTAATCCTGGTTCCTGTGCGGTGGTTAATTAATTCCCGAAGATCTTCTGCTTTTCCAATGGTCACTTGCCTGACGCCACTCTTGAGCGCAACAAAAGCGTTATCTATTTTGGGGATCATCCCAGCAAATATTTTTTTCTCTGCTTTTAGCTGTTCATAATAAGAAGGTCGGATATCTGCAATCACGGTTGATTCATCTGTTGCATCCAGAAGAACACCTTTCTTTTCAAAGGAATAGATCAGGTTCACTTCAAATTCGGAGCTCATGGCCCGGGCAATTTCCTGGGCAATAGTATCGGCGTTGGTATTCAGCAGCTGACCTTTTTTGTCATGGGTAATGGGAGCAATTACAAGAGTCAGACCCCCGTCCAGCCAATTTTTGATCAATGGAACATTGATTTGGTCAATATCTCCGGCAAAGCCAAAGTCGATCGATGGATGATTTCTTTTGTGTGCCAGAATCACATTTCCGTCAGCACCACTCAAACCAATAGCATTACAACCGAATGATTGAAGGGATGCGACAATGTTTTTGTTCACAAAGCCGGCATATACCATCGTTACAATTCTTAGGGTATGCTCGTCCGTTATACGCCTTCCATCAATCATTTGTTGCTCCACGCCAAGTTGTTCAGCCAACCGGGTAGCTAATTTTCCGCCACCGTGCACTAAAATTTTTCTCCCCGGAATGGAAGCAAATTCTTGCAGGAAGGACGAGAGTTTCGATTCATCATCAATAATATTTCCTCCGATCTTTATGACGACCAATGTTTCCATCAGGAAGATGATTTTAAAATTTCAGCCAGGACAGCTTGTGCCGCCCAAACCCTGTTTGATGCCTGCTGCGTAACGATACTGTTCGGTCCATCCAGGATCTCATCACTCAATTCCACATTCCTGCGAACAGGTAAGCAATGCATTACTTTAGCACGGTTGGTTAATTTTAGTTTTTCATTGGTCATCATCCATTCGGGATCATTGCAATAGATCTTGCCGTAATCGTTGTATGTGCTCCAGTTTTTTACGTAAACGAAATCTGCATTTTTAAGTGCTTCATCCTGGTTATGCGTGATGGAAGCCCCCTTGGTAAATGCGGGGTCCAGTTCGTAATCTTCCGGGTGAGTGATGACAAATTCAGCCTCTCCCCATGCATTTACCCATTGGGCAAAACTATTGGCTACGCATTGAGGCAAAGGCTTAACGTGAGGAGCCCAGGTCAATACAATTTTTGGCTTGGTTTTCTTGGCTTGAGACTCGTGCGAAAGAATTTCTTTGATAGTGATGATGTCAGTGAGGCTTTGCAATGGATGAAGCGTGGCGCTTTCCATGCTCACGACGGGAATGCCTGAATATTTGATGAATTGTTTGATGAACAATTCGCTATAGTCATCATCCCTGTTTTTAAGCGATGGAAATGTGCGGATGCAGAGAATATCAAAATACTTTCCCATGATGGGTGCTGCATCCTTTACATGTTCAACCGTGTTGCCACTCATGATAGCTTCTTCTTCAAACTCCAATGCCCATCCTTCTTTGTCAATGTTGAAGAGAATTGGTTCAAGTCCCAGGTTCTGTGCAGCAACCTGCGTACTTAACCTCGTCCGCATGCTCGGATTCAGAAACAGCAAACCCACGCGCTTGTCTACCCCTACATGGCGATCCTTGAAAGGATGCATTTTATAGTGCAGCGATTTTTGAACAAGCCCATTGATATCTTTCACATCCTTCACGGAAATGAAATTCTTCATTGGCTCTACGATGGATTGGGATCCGATTTCCTTGTTCATGTTTTTCTGTTTGGACAAGATTGATTTGAATATTCTACGCCTGCAAAGCGGGCGCATGAATTTCTTCCCCTATCGCTTCCAAAAATTCGTCAGCGTCTTTCCTGCTCAGGGCCAGAGAAGGTAATAAGCGAATCGTATTGGGTTTGGCTTCCCCAGTGAAGATGTGCTGATTCATCAAAAGATTTTTTCTTAAATCTTTGAGTTCCTCTGGCAGATCAAATCCAATCATCAGGCCTTTACCACGGATATTTTTCAATTGAGGCATTTCTCTCAGCTGGCGAATCAGGTATTCGCCGGTCTTAGCAGCATTCTGCATGAGACTTTCTGATTCCATGACCTCCAAAACAGCCAGGGCGGCTGCACATGCCAATGGATTTCCTCCAAATGTAGTTCCCAACATGCCTAGTTTGGGTTGAATGTGAGGAGCAATAATAATTCCTCCCACCGGAAAACCATTCCCCATTCCCTTGGCCATCGAATAGATATCAGCATCAACATCTGCATAGTCGTGAGAAAAGAATTTGCCCGTCCGGCCATAACCACATTGCACACTATCTGCTATAAAAACTGCACCGTGTTCAGTACATAATCTTCTGATTTGTTGAAGGAATGATTCATTCGTCAGGTTGATTCCACCGACTCCCTGAATTCCTTCGACAATGACAGCAGCTATTTCATTTCCCTGGGCCCTGAAGCATGCTTCAAGTGAGTCTTCATCGTTCAAGGCGAGAAAGATAACATTGTCTGTCCGATTTACCGGGGCCACAATAGAAGGATTGTCAGTAGCCGCAACTGCCAGTGATGTTCTGCCATGAAATGATTTCTTAAAGGCAATGATTTTTTTTCTTCCTGTATGGAATGAGGCCAGTTTCAACGCATTTTCATTTGCCTCGGCTCCTGAATTGCAGAGGAATAACTGGTAATCTTCTTTGCCGGAAACCTGGCCCAACTTAAGTGCCAATTCTTCCTGGATTGGAATTTTGACAGAATTGGAATAAAAAGCCAGTTTGTTTAGTTGCTCAGAAACGCGCTGCACAAAATGCGGGTGGGTATGGCCGATAGAGATGACGGCGTGCCCTCCATACATATCCAGGTATTGCAAACCTTTGTCATCCCATATATAAGAGCCTTTGGCTTTGACGATGCTGATATTGTTGATCGCGTAGACGTCGAATAGTTTCATTGTAGTAGTTTTTAAACCTTAGGTTTTACGCAAATCTTACTTGCGTATCTAAAAATAGTTTGCTTTTAACCGAAGCCCGGCACATTCATCCAGGCCAAACATCAGGTTCATATTTTGAACAGCCTGCCCTGATGCACCCTTGACCAAATTGTCGATGATCGAATGCACCACCAGCTTACTGCCGATTTTTTCCAGCTGAATCAGGCATTTATTTGTGTTGACCACCTGTTTTAGGAATATGGCATCCTTGCTTAAAAAAGTAAAAGGATGGTCTTCATAAAAGTCTTCATACAATTCTGCCAGTGCTTCAACTTTGGTATTGCTGTTCATTAAGGAGCTGATAAAAATACCTCTTGTAAAGTCACCTCGCCAGGGAACGAAACTGAGACCTCGATCTGCTTCTTCTGCCTTGGCCAAGCCTGGTTGCAATTGAAGCAAAGATTGCTGAATTTCCTTTACGTGCTGATGATTCAGTGTTTTATACGCTTGTATATTATTTGCACGCCAGGAAAAATGAGCAGCAGGTGAGAGACTTTGCCCCGCACCTGTTGAACCCGTAATACCTGTCGTGTATACTTCCTCCAGTAAACCAGCTTTGGCCAATGGCAATAATCCCAGTTGGATCGCAGTAGCGAAGCAACCCGGATTAGCGACATTTCTTGCTGTTCTGATTTGATCCCGATTTAATTCAGGTAACCCGTAAACAAATGGCCGACGATCATAGTTGGCATTTTCAATCAATCGAAAATCCTGCGACAGATCAATGATCCTTACCGTTTGAGGAATCTCGTTTTGTTCAAGGAATTTCTTGGCTTCGCCATGTCCCACGCATAGAAAAAGTAATTCAATGTCCTTCCAATCTTTGTCTAAAATATCTCCATTGAAAGTAAGATCGGATTCACCCAAAAGATCGGCATGAACTTCATGGATGTATTTTCCCGCATTGCTCTTGCTGTGCGCAAAAACAATTTCTGCTGCCGGATGATTGATTAGTATCCTGATCAATTCTCCGCCCGTATAGCCCGCTCCTCCGGCAATTCCGATTTTTATTTTATTCATGTTACGCTATGTTAATCCGGTCATTTATTGTTGATGGCTGGGAGCACAAGATGAATTCAAGGGTTTCGTCACTGCGATTTACAATCCTATGCTTTTGGCCTGGCTGAATATGGATTCCCTGACCTTCCTGCACAAAAACCACTTTGCTGTCAATTTCAAATGCCGCCTTTCCTTTCAGGATAAAAAAGAACTGTTGCGACTGTTGATGGTAGTGAAGAATTTCTTCTGCGCCTGCGGGCATAGTCTCCAGCTTGACAGATAAATTGTGATTCTCCACCAGGTTCCATCCTTCACAATGTTCACCCCATTTGTAATATTTCAAAGGATTTGCTTTTGATACTGCGTTCATTCCTTTGCGTCATTTACTTTATGATAAATGGCCGTTTGATTTCCGAATATTTTGGCGAAACCTTTTACATCATCGCCGCTCCAACCCTTGTTCATTTCTCCGTAGGCTCCGAATTTATTGCTCATCAAATCGTGGCCGCTTTCAATGCCATTCACAACAAACCGATAAGGCTCGAGTGTTACAAATACCCTTCCGCTTACAGTCTGCTGCGTATCCTCCATGAACTTTTCAACGTTTCGCATGGTGGGGTCCAGCATTTGTCCTTCATGAAGCCAATTACCATACCAATTGCTCAACTGGTCCTTCCAAAATAATTGCCATTTCGTCAACACATGTTTCTCCAACAGGTGATGCGATTTAATGATAATGAGGGGCGCTGCTGCTTCAAATCCGACCCTACCTTTGATGCCGATGATTGTATCACCCACATGGATGTCCCTGCCAATACCATAAGGTTGTGCAATGGATTGAAGTTGTTGGATAGCTTCGACGGGATTCATCTTTTTGCCATTGATACCCACCAATTCACCTTTTTCGAATTCCAATTCGATTTGGGTCTTCCCCGATTTACTTACTGGCGTAGGCCAAGCTTCTTCTGGCAGGTATTGGTTGGAAGTCAGAGTTTCCTTTCCTCCCACGGATGTTCCCCATAACCCTTTGTTGATACTATACTTAGCTTTTTCGGCATTCATTTCCACGCCGTGCTGATTGAGAAAAGCAATCTCTTCTTCTCTGCTCAGACTCTGGTCACGAATAGGTGTCAAAATTTTCACTTCCGGCAGCATACTCTGAAAAACCATGTCAAATCGAACCTGGTCGTTACCAGCCCCCGTGCTACCATGAGCCACATAGGCTGCTCCAATTTCCTGCACGTATTTCGCTACCGCAATTGCCTGCACCATTCTTTCTGCACTTACGCTTAGGGGATAGGTTGCATTTTTCAGGATATTTCCAAATACCAGGTATTTGATGCAGGAATCATAGTAAGAGGCTGTCACATCTACAGACCGAAAACTGGCAATGCCAAGCTTTTTAGCCCTGTTTTCAATTTGCTTTATTTCGTCCTGCGAAAAACCGCCTGTATTAACCGTCAATGCATGCACTTCCAGGTTCATCACCTTATTGAGGTAAATGGCACAATAAGTCGTGTCCAACCCTCCGCTATAGGCAAGAACTACCTTGTTATTCGTCTTAGTCATGTAGAGATTCAAAATTTTATTTGGTTCATCTGCTCAATCGGCCCTTTCAGAAAAAATGAAAGAAGGATTTTATTTTGGCGAATCCACTCGTGGAATCGTCTTTTTCCTTTTCTTTTTTCATGAACGGTTTCAGGAGGCTCCATTGTTTGATCTTCATAAAGCGCTCATACAATTTGCTGTGGATCTTAAAATCCTGTGCCGTTTCCTCCGGTTCGTAATGGTCTTTCGGATCATAGAGCATAGCCGTGCACATACAATTCTTTCTTTCCTTGCTCATGAGGATGTCATAATTCACACAGCTCTTGCAGCCTGCCCAAAATGCTTCATCCTGGGTGAGCTCGGAATAAGTAACCGGTTCGTATCCCAATTCCGAATTGATCTTCATAACAGCAAGGCCTGTAGTTAGCCCGAAGATCTTAGCATCAGGATATTTTTGGCGGCTCAGTTCGAATATTTTCTTTTTGATCTGCTTTGCCAGGCCACTCTTACGGAAAGAAGGGGCAACGATAAGCCCTGAATTCGCCACATATTCAGCGTGGCTCCAGGTTTCGATATAGCAGAAACCTGCCCACACTCCATCCTTGGTGAAGGCAATCACTGCCTTACCTTCTTTCATTTTTTCCTTGATGTATTCCGGGCTTCGCTTGGCAATACCGGTGCCCCGTGCTAAGGCAGAGGATTCCATTTCATCACAAATGATCTGTGCAAAATCCTGGTGGGAATTATTTGCTATTAGAATTTGAAACTGTTGCTCGTTTTCCATTGATTTATTTGATGAATAAGGTGTAGAAATATCAATGACTCTGTCATTGAAATAACTGGTGATCCGTTTTTGCGGGAATTCATAGCTCCGATGTAGCAGGGGACACTATGTGCTATTGGTATCAACGTCGTACCCAAAAGGGAATAGGTCGAACAGAAAAAATAACGCTGAGCGGCGTTACAAAAAACCCACGCTTTCTGGAAGCGTGCACTACCACCTCATTTGGGAGTGATATGTGTAAGTTTTTTTTCATTTCAGATTGATAGCTAATTGTTGACCAAATATTTAACAGTACAAAGAAAAACAATTTTTTAAATCATCAGCAGTTTTTTTTGTGAAATTTTCTTAAACCTTACCTGAACGGAAACCCGGGCAATCGAATGGCAATCCGAGAGGCTGGGATCGGGCGTCAAATCTACGGCAAATTAGCGACCGATGCTGATTGGAGAGGCATGCACAGCATCGGCGAGTTCTTTCATGAGTGTGCTGTCTTTTTCGATGGCGTCACCTACGACAATAACATCTGCTCCGGCCTTGCAATTCAGGTAGGCTTTTTCGGGATTACGAATGCCTCCTCCTGTTATCAGAGGAATTTCGATGCATGAGGCTACCTGGGAAATCATTTCCTCAGTTACGGGTCGCCTTGCTCCGCTCCCGGCATCGAGATAAATCAATTTCATCCCCAGCATTTCCCCGGCCATGGCCGTGCACACAGCAATTTCATTTTTGTCCGCGGGGATAGGACTAGCGTTGCTGATATACGAGACGGTCGTTGGAGCACCTCCGTCAACCACCATGTAACCGGTCGACATAATTTCAAGTCCACTTCCTTTAACGAAAGGGGCAGAAATTACGTGCTGGCCAATCAAGAGTTCCGGATTTCTGCCAGAGATTAATGAAAGATAAAGAAGAGCATCCGCATATTTTGATACTTGCGAGGGGGTACCCGGGAAAAGGATTACCGGAATGGCAGATTTTTTCTTGATCTGTTGAACAACTTCATCGAGATGATTTGATATCACCAGGCTTCCACCAACCAGGAAGTAGTCGACACCTGCAAAGTGGGCTTTGTCGATCAGGTCTTCGATTTTTTTATCATTCACTTTATCCGGATCCAGCAAAACAGCGAAGGATTTTTGTCCCTTTTTCTTTTTGTTCATTAGTTCATGGTAAATGGTTTCCTTCATCGGTGGTGCTGTTGTATTCACAAAAATGCGAAAAGTTTTTGGGTTAGGGAAGCGCGAGCCAAAAATCGGTCGTATAGACGAAGTTGTCGGCAGACGGTTGACAGTTGTCAGCCAAGGGGCAACTCTTGAGAAATTCTCCTTTTCGGATTTTTTTTCATCTCCTCCAAAAAAAAATATACCAAAAAAGTGCAAAAGATTAAGAAACGCAATACCCGTCTGCAATTCAAAAATTATCAACCGTTTTTTTCCACAAGTGTTAATATTTATGGATCGGAAATATCAAAATCAAAAAATACTTTCGTTTTCACACCGTAACAATTTCTTAACACCAAAGTTTTATTCTTTCTTATGACAAATAAAAAGCAATCTTCCAAGGGCTTACGGTTTACCCGTCGCTTTACCCGCGAAGGCGTGTCGGTCTTCGATCAGTTCGAATACGACTTCCGGAGCTCAGTGATACGCAACCCGACAGGTGAAGTGGTGTTTGAAATGAATAACGTTGAAGTTCCAAAGCAATGGAGCCAGATTGCTACTGATATTCTTGCCCAGAAGTATTTCCGAAAAGCCGGGGTGCCACAGGCTGATGGGACTACCGGAAGGGAGACTTCGGTGAAACAGGTGGCCCATCGGATGGCCAACTGCTGGAGGGCGTGGGGTGAACGTTATGGTTATTTCGCATCCCAGCAAGATGCGCAGGTTTTCTATGAAGAACTGGTGTATTGTATCCTGAACCAGGCTTGTACACCTAACAGCCCTCAATGGTTCAACACCGGTTTATATGAAAGTTATGGCATCAAAGGAAAGCCACAAGGTCATTATTTCGTTGACCAGGTGGATGGACAATTGAAGAAATCAACCTCTGCATACGAAAGACCACAGCCACATGCATGCTTTATTCTCAGTGTGGAAGATGACCTCGTGAATGATGGCGGGATCATGGACCTTTGGATGCGTGAAGCCAGGATTTTCAAGTATGGTTCCGGTGTAGGAACCAATTTCTCTACCATTCGTGGAGAAGGTGAAAAGTTAAGTGGAGGAGGGACTTCCAGTGGATTGATGAGTTTCCTAAAAATTGGAGATCGCGCTGCAGGTGCCATTAAATCAGGTGGAACTACCCGCCGGGCCGCTAAAATGGTATGTCTGGATCTGGACCACCCGGAAATCATGGATTTCATCAATTGGAAGGTGGAGGAAGAAAAAAAGGTGGCCGCCCTGATTGCTGCCGGATATCCAAGTGATTATGAAGGCGAAGCGTATAGAACAGTAAGTGGACAAAACTCGAACAACTCAGTACGAATATCAAACGAATTCTTTGAGAAGCTCAGGAGTGATGAAGACTGGGAACTCAAAGCCAGGAGTGATGGCAGGGTAATGAAAAAAATTCCCGCCAAAGAGGTCTGGAATCAAATTGCGTATGCAGCATGGCGTTGTGCT
>PSRA01000022.1 GCA_003175695.1 Bacteroidota bacterium
TCTTTTTTTAGAACATTTCTGAAAACAATTACGCCATTTTTATCAAAAAATGCCAACTGTTCTTCGGTTAGCTTCTCGCCTAAAATGAAATCCGGACATTGCAATTTTTTCATATCGTGATGACATTTATCTCTGCAACGGAGTGAAGTAACTTCCGCGCCAGAGCCTTACCTAAGAAAAATGAAGTTAGTTTTAATTAATTATAAAGTTTACTTTAATTTCCAAAAGTAATAAATTTAAAAATTACCTGTTAATTTGCGTAGATTTTATTGAAAATAATTAAAACCTATAATTGCGCCATTACCAGCAAGTTTAACAGGAATATACTGAATATAGTTTTTCTATCCGCATTATTTTCGTATATCCCTTTTTGTTTAATTGCTCAATCTGACAGCACTGCAAAGAAACATCAATTTCTCGTATTACCTATTGTTGCCCGATCAATTGAAACAAGTTGGTCATTTGGGGCAGCTGTTTCGAGCACCTTTCACATCAAATCTCCCACTGATACCCCTACGCGCACGTCAAATTTGCAGGCACTTGGCCTTTATTCTTTAAAAAACCAATTAGTTTTTGCGATTAATGGCTCGATATACTTCCCCGGCGAAAAAAATATCATCGATCAGCAAATTTCATACAGTTATTTTCCGGACAAATTTTGGGGTTTGGGGAAAAATACCCCTCATAGCAATGAAGAATCCTATAATTATAAACAGTTTTACGTCTATCTACACCCGAAACAAAAGGTGGGAAAAGGCTTATTTATTGGATTGCGATACGAATTTCAGGCAGTTTGGGCGGTTGAATACGATTCTGGCGGCATATTCGATAAGGAACAGATCCTGGGAAGGTATGGCTATATAGCCTCCGGGCTCGGAGCAAGTTTTACTTACGACACCCGAAATAATGCGTTTGCCCCTGACCGTGGTGGCATGATGCAATTTTATTTCAATCATTTCGATAATATATTCGGATCGACTTATCGCTATACAAATTTTGTTGTCGATATCCGCGAATTTTTCAAATTGTATAAACAGCAGGTCCTGGCGCTCCAGGCATATGGATTCTTCAATACCGGAGAGGTACCCTTGCGAAGCCTGGCTTCGATTGGAGGATCCAATTCAATGCGTGGGTATTACGCGGGCAGGTACCGGGACCACAATCAATTCGTTTTGCAGGCCGAATACCGCGTCCCGGTTTTTTGGCGTTTCGGTTGCGTGGCGTTTACTGATATAGGTAATGTAGGGAGAACACTTGGCGATCTCAATTTTGATTATCTCAAATTTTCTTATGGAGGTGGAATACGCATTGCGCTGAGTAAAGTGGAACGGCTGAATCTACGGTTAGATTATGGGTTTGGTTTGAAAGGAGGCAGTGGATTTTATTTTCAGCTTGGTGAAGCTTTTTGAGTGCCGTTACATCACCCACGGCGAATGAAACCTTACCTTAATATGAGTCGCTTTGCCAAATAGTCAAGTGCATAAGTGAAAATTGGCGCCGTCAGCACATCAATGGTATAATGCACATGTTGTACAAGTAACAAAATGCCCAGCACAATGCTTGAAATCAGCGCAATAATTCGATCACCTCTCTTTCGCAGGCACAAATAGACCAGGAATATAGTAGCCGTGTGACCTGAGAAAAAAAGATCCTTGGTTATAAAATGTTTCCCGTAAAAAGCATTACTGATCGGATCGGCAAGCGGGATGAGGTTGGCGGGAGGATCCAAAGGAATAAAATAAATCGTCCCCGTCCTAACTAGCGTTAAAAGGATATACGACCAAATAAAATGCGTAAGGATCTCAGGAACCTGAATTGCCCTCACGATCCCTAACAGCGAAATGGACCAGATAATAATGAAAATGGCTGCCGACAAATCATGTGGAGGTATTTGAGCCAAAAGCCAATCATTTAACTGCGGGCCGCTTCTTCCTTCAATAAATTGAAAGAAAAAAGGAAAGCTGATAAGGATCACCGTTAGAATCAGGGAGCCAGAGATCAGCTGTTTCCTGAACGAAGCATTACTCCAGGCTAATTGCCATCTTTCTTTGATAGACTCTTCTTGTGCAGGTCGAAACTTAAGATTCACTTTCCCTTCCCTTTTCCTGATTTAATAATGCCAGCGTACAAATGCTTCCATAGCAGCGTATTTGGTAAGACCCAGCTGTGCATAAAGATTTGCCGTATTCGAATTGCGGTCTTCAGCCCTTTGCCAGAATTCACGACTATCTGTACCCTGGAAAGGAACCATATCTTTTTGTGATTGATGAATAAAAATGCCAAATCTTTTCTTCATCACCTGGTCCGGGCTCATAGGAATTGCCATTTCAATTTCGCTTACATCCCATTCCTGCCAGGCTCCTTTGTACAACCAGACCCAGCAATCTTTTACCCAGTTTTCGCCTGAAGCCTTTAATCTTCTCATAGATTCAAAAACTACATCCAGGCAAACTTTGTGCGTACCATGGGGGTCTGCTAAGTCACCCGCGCAATAAACCTGGTGGGGTTTGACTTCTTTCAAAAGATCCATGGTGATCCTGATATCTTCTTCTCCCATCGGCTTTTTTTCAATGGTACCCGTTTCATAAAATGGAAGATCCAGAAAATGTATGTTGCCGTCTTCAATGCCAACATAATGACAAGTAGCTTTTGCTTCACACCGCCGGATCAATCCTTTGATTTTGCGGATTTCAGGAGTGTCCATTTCGCTATTCTTCTTATTCTTCAGGAAGTCTGTCGCATCCTTGAGTATCTCAGAAGATTTTTTGCTGTCGATTCCCGCCAGTTCTTCAAATCCCACAGCAAAATCCAGGAAACGCGTCACAAATTCGTCGGTGACTGCAATATTTCCTGAAGTTTGATAAGCAACATGAACATCATGGCCCTGGTCATGCAATCGCATGAACGTTCCTCCCATTGAAATAATGTCATCATCAGGATGTGGCGAAAAAATCAGGCAGCGTTTTGGATAAGGTGTCATGCGCTCAGGCGGATTTGGCAATGGAAGATTCTTGCCACCGGGCCAGCCTGTTATGCTGTCTCTCAGCATGTAAAATACCTGTAGGTTGATTTCATATGCATCTCCCTTTTCAACGAGCAGATCACTCAAACCATGATCATTGTAATCGCTGTTCGTCAGGCTCAAAACGGGTTTTTCTAATTTCAAAGCCGTATTGACTACAGCCTTTCTCATCATCTTTGGAGTCCATTCACACTCACCCGTAAGCCAAGGCGAACCGAAACGTGTCAGTTCTGAAGAAGCGAGGTCGTCTGTTACGAAAATGCAATCATTGTGTTGCTGTAAAAGTGATGCAGGTACTTGCTCACTCATCGGACCTTCTACGGACCTTTTAATAACCGGGGCCTTGATTTGTCCCCAGGCCATCAGTAAAATTCTTTTAGCTTTTAATATGGTATCGATGCCCATGGTGATAGCCAGCCTGGGCACCTTAGAAATATTTTGAAACTCATAGGCGTTGGCAACACGCGTAGAATTGTCAAGCGGAACCAACCTTGTTTTTGAAAAAAGGCTGGAGCCCGGTTCATTGAAACCGATGTGTCCATTGTTTCCAATGCCAAGGATCTGCAGATCTATTCCGCCCAAAGACCGAATCAACTCTTCATAGGCGGCGCTCTCTCTTTTTATGTCTTCTTTTTTCCATTCACCATTGGGAATATGACAGTTCTTAGGGTCAATGTCCACTTTGTCAAAGAGATGTTTTTTCATGAAGCGCCTATAGCTCTGAAGGGCATCGTTGTCGATGGGGTAGTATTCGTCGAGGTTGAAAGCGATAACATTCCTGAAGCTCAATCCCTCTTGCTCGTGTTGCCGAACCAATTCAGCATAAACTGTCTTGGGTGATGAACCGGTTGCCAAACCCAGCACACACTTTTCATTTATTCTCTCTTTTTCCCTGATCAGCCTGGCAATTTCATTTGCAATGAATATTGATCCGTCTTTTAATGAAGGGAAAATTTTCACAGGAATCTTCTCAAATGAATCTACCATGCTCATTTGGCAATATGTTTATGTGTTTTTTGAAAATATTTGCGAAAGTAATGTTTTTCTGTTTCACGTAATGACGCAAAGGAAGCGCGAGGGCGCCAAGACACGCTGCTACCATTGCGGCCGTCTCGGATGGAACTTAAAATAGGACTAGCGCAATACCAATGGTTTGAGATAGAAATTTCTTGAGCGTTTTAATTGCCTGGCATAGTAAATTGCGGGCGACCTGGTAATTAATATTCATGATGTCGCTCACTTCTTCATAACTGAGATTTTGATAAAATTTGAGGTAGATGATTTCTTTTTGCCTGTTTGAAAGGTAGCTGATTGCCTTTAATACGTGTTGTTTCCTTTCCTGATCGTCCTGGCGGGCGATCAAAAAATTCTCGTGGCTCCATTCAAAAAATGAATGTTCATTTTCATTGAGCAATTGCGCCTGATTTTCTCGCCTGATTATTTTTAGCAGCTTATACTTCAAGGATTTTAGCAGATATGCTTTAACGGAAACTACATGAGTCTGGGACTTTGCCTGCCATAATTCAATAAACAATTCCTGGATGGCATCTTCCAATAGTTGCTTGTCTGTCAAGAACTTACTGCCAAATAGAAACAGGGAACCGTAGTATTTACGGAACAATATTGCAAACGCCTCACGGTCACCATGTCGAAATTCTTGCCAAACAGTTATGTCTTGGTCGGTCGTGTTCAAGGGCTATTGTTATTAATAAGAGTCAAAACCAATCCGAAATGCTGCTCGTGTAGATAGTAGCAGCAAGTGGTCCATACCAGGCAAGCTAAAGAAGAAACGATCTGTTTACAGTTGATTCAATGGCAAATTTAAAAAAAAAGTTAAAATGTACATTACAAAATTCTGTTATCGGGTACATATCACTGAGAAACCTCTCTAAACATGACCAAAGATTTCGGCCAACCAGAAGATTTACTGACAGATGAGTCCTTCTTAGCCTGGTATTATAAGTCTAATCCTGAAGATGTTGAAACTTGGAACCAGTGGATCGGGGATGATCCTTACCGCAAGGAGCTGGTCTCCCGCGCAATAGAACTTCTTAGCGTTTTGCATATTAGTGAAAAGCAGGTTGCTGTCTCTCAGCTTCAGGTAGCCGAAGAAGAGCTTTTACACCAAATCGATCTATTGCACAACAAGACAACCATTGGCTGGCGGCGCTATTTCTGGCTGGCAGCTGCCTGTGTGTTAGCAGCCGGCAGCTTCTTCCTAATGAAGTCATTTTTCTTCACCAAGTCCGCTATCATAACAAAATACGGAGAGATCAGAGAACAGGTCCTTGCCGATGGTACTAATATAAAAATGAACGCCAATAGCCGGCTCAGTTACGACGCTTCATGGAAAGATGGCGTAGACAGAGAAGTCTGGCTCACAGGTGAAGCTTTCTTTCACGTGAAGAAAACGCCCATGAAAAGCCGTTTCATCGTTCACACAGACCATTTTGACGTCATCGTAACCGGTACACAATTTAATGTTGTGAACAGGAATGGAAAATCCAACGTGATGCTCAATGAGGGAAGTGTGATCGTTCGCTCCTCAAATGGCAGCGATCTACCCATGGTACCGGGGGAATTTGTTGAGTTTGGGCAAAACGGAACTCAAAAAAGATCAGTCAGGTATGACAGTCTGCTTGCCTGGAAGGACAGCAGAATCGTATTTGACAATACTCCTATTAAAGAAGTGGTGGTCATCATCAAAGAACATTATGGAGTGAAGGTGAATCTGGCGGATGACCAGGTGGGCAATAAAACAATCAGCGGCATGCTTCCGAATGACAACCTGGATGTGCTGCTGCAAGCTATGGACGCAACCAATGACCTGGAAGTTGTTCGTCATGACAACGAGATCAGCATCCGGAATCGACAATAGTACCTTACAAACTACAACTACAATTAAAACGCTGCAAAATGAGAAAAGTCAAAACCATTGAGTGTACACGGGCACTATTAGTTTGTGTACTTGCATTTTGTTTCGGTATTACTTCGTATGCGCAGACTGGATATGCGTATTCGGGTAACCGTAACAAATCATTCATCCCGACTAATACTTCCGACGAAAGACAAAAGCGCGGAGATCACGCGCAAAAACAACAATTGTTTGCAGTTCTGAAACAATTGAATGAAACGAAAGGTGTTTACTTCCTGTTTTCCGAACAATCTTTGGGAAGCACGATGGTAAATCCCGTTGAGACCACCGGAACTGATGTTGAAAAAATCCTTAGCCAGGTTTTAAAAAATACCGGGCTAAAATTCAAAAGAGTGAATGACAAGACATTTGTTATTCTTTCAAAAGACGCTGGCAATAGCAAAACTTCCTACGAAGCAAAAACAATCAGCCTTGGTCTTAATAGTCAACTTTCCACAGATAGCAAAGGGATGACTATCCAAATGCTGATTGACGTCATTTCAGGTAAAATTGTCGGTGAAGACGGATCGCCAATTCCTGGAATCAGTGTGGTAGTAAAAGGAACCCGTAGAGGAACATCAACAAAAGCAGATGGAACTTTTAGTATCCAGGCAAATAAAGGAAATGTGTTGATTATTTCTTCAGTTGGATTTGTGACAAAAGAATTAGTCGTGGGTGATCAAACTGAAGTCACTATTACTTTACAGGAAGAAAAGAGGCAATTGAATGAAGTCGTTGTTACCGCGCTTGGCGTAAAGAAGCAAAACAGAGCAATTGGTTATTCAACTACCGAAGTAGACGGCTCAAAATTCACGCAGGCAAGGGAGACTAATATTGGTAATGCTTTGACAGGACAGATTGCGGGCGTGAGTGTAGCCGGTGTGGCAACGGGTCCTTACGGAAGCAGCCGCGTACTCATTCGCGGAAACGCTTCCCTCAATGGCAATAATCAACCACTGTATGTAATTGACGGAGTTCCGTATGACAATACCAACCAGGGAAGTGCAGGCATGTGGGGTGGTGCTGACAATGGGGATGGTTTGAGTAATATCAATCCTGACGATATTGAGAATATACAGGTGCTCAAAGGTGTTGCTGCCACTGCGTTGTATGGATACAGGGGTGGAAACGGAGCTATCCTCATCACTACCAAATCCGGTGCAAAAAGCAAAGGAATCGGCGTTGAATTAAATAATAACCTCACTTTGAGCAATGTCATTGATGATCGCGATTATCAATATCAGTATGGTCAGGGGACGCAGGGGATTTTACCCACTACGATTGATGCGGCTAATGCAACTGCCGAATCTTCCTGGGGTGCCAAGATTCAAGGACAGGATGCTGTGAATATGGTGGGTGACCATTACAAATATTTGCCTGCTAAAAATACCTTCTCGGACTTTTATAAAACAGGATTAAATAACCAAACCTCCGTAGCCTTACTTGGGGGAAACGAGAAAGGTCACTTCAGGTTGGGTCTTTCCAATTTGTATCTACAAACGGTTGTTCCAAATTCTGACATGAAACAGCAGGGGATCAACTTCAATACGACCTATAACGTTACAAGCAAACTGCAATTCAGTTTGACAGCTAATTATGTTTTTGAGAATGTGCAAAATAGGGCCTCATTTTCCGATGCCCCCGGAAACTTTTCCGCCAGCACATTGCAGATTGCAAATACGTTTGATATCCGTTGGTTAAAACCTCGTGTTGATTCCAATAGGAATGAGCTCCTGCCGGGAAACCAGGATATCTACTTTGAAAATCCTTATTTCATTGCATATGATTTTCAAAACTCTACTTCGAGAAATCGTCTCACAGGAGGGTTGACATTAAAGTATAATATTCTGGATTGGCTGTATGTACAGGGACAGGTTACCCGCGACGGATATGTGTTTAATTCAAAATATATTACCCCTAATGGTGTACAATATGCTAATGCAGGTGGCGGATCGATCAGCCAAACTGAAATTAACCAACATGAATTGAATGCAAACGCGATTATCGGAGTGAACAAGAAGTTCGGTACAGATATCTCACTGAATGCCTTTGCAGGTGCCAATACACAGGATAATATTTGGAACTCAACCAGTGGGGGTGGTGGTCCATTCGTCATACCTTTCTTCTATAGTACCAGCAATGTCTCAAGCAAGCCTTATACCTATGACTATTCACACGGAAGAGTAAATTCAGTTTATGGAAGTGTTGACGTCGGATACAGGAATTACCTTTTCCTGAATGCAACTGCAAGAAATGACTGGTTCTCTATGCTCAATCCAAAGACTAACAGTTACCTGTATCCTTCTATATCGGGTAGCTTTGTTTTCTCCGATGTGTTTAGGTTGCCAACCTGGGTAAGCTATGGAAAATTCAGGGTTTCTTACGCCGAATCTTCCAACAAAGGCGCGGCCCAGCCTTACCAAACAAATCTGACATACAGTCTGCAGGGTTATACACTCAATGGACAATCACTCGGATTTGTCAATACCCAGAACATACCCAATCAATTCCTGAAACCTGTTAGCATTAAGGAATTTGAAATCGGATTGAATATGCAATTCCTGAATGATCGTTTGGGATTTGACTTCGCAGTGTATGACAAGAAGACCTCAAATGATATCGTGCCGGTTACTGTGAGCAGCACATCAGGCTACAACAATAACACGATCAATATTGGTAAATTAAGCAACAAAGGCGTTGAGCTGTTGATTACAGCAACACCGGTGAGAACAAGAGATTTCAGTTGGAACTTCTCGTTTAATATTGCTCAGAATACAAGCAAGGTCATTGACCTGGGGGGTGCTCCAAGCTTGCAACTGGACGTTCCACGCTTCGGAGATGGAGTTAGCATCAGCTGCGTGCCTGGATTGCCTTATGGACAAATTACAGGCTATAAATATAAAAGAGACAATGGTGGAAATATTATCTATGATACCGCAGGTTTTCCCCTCAGATCAGATAAGATTGAGAACCTTGGATCTGGTGTTTACAAACAAACCGGTGGTTTCTCCAATGACTTGCATTACAAGGATTTCTTCTTCAACTTCCTGATCGATTTCAAATTTGGAGCTAAGATATATTCAGGTACCAATTTGATTCTCTATGGCAATGGATTACAAAAAAATACTTTGCAGGGTAGGGAAGGTGGATTCATCGGAAAAGGCGTGACAGAAGATGGTCATCCAAATGCCAAGGCAGTTGATGCGCAAACTTATTTCAACGCCATTTCCTTTTCGAACAATGTTGCGGAAGAGTTTGTGTATGATGCGAGTTTCATTAAATTAAGAGGCATCAGTCTTGGTTATAGTTTGCCGAAATCAATTTTGAAGAATGGATTCATAAAAGGCGCAAGTTTTTCACTTGTTGGACGGAATCTCCTGACGTTACTTAAACACACGCCTAATATTGATCCTGAAGCAAATTATAATAATTCAAATGCTCAAGGACTGGAACTGTCGGGTTTTCCGGCCGTCAGAAGCTATGGTTTCAACGTGAATCTTAAATTCTGATTTATTAATTCATTCAAATTCATTAATCATGAAATATAAATTCTTA